>CAZBXG010000005.1:0-48712 GCA_964495925.1 uncultured Thiopseudomonas sp. | reverse complement strand
GGATGTACTGCAAAGAGGTGCGGGTGGAGAGGGCAACTCTGGCCGACATGGGGCAAGGCTATTGGTATCACGGGGTGGTAATGAGCGCAAGATATTACCTTTGCCTTCCATGGCAAAAGACAGGAGCGGATTAAAAGGGAAACAATATCGGGACTAGCAGGACGGTGGTAGCCAGTACGATTAGGGTAAAGGGCACGCCAATACGCATGAAGTCCGCAAACCTGTATTGGCCCGGTCCGAGTACCAAGGTGTTGACTGGCGAAGAAACCGGGGTCATGAACGCAGCCGAGGCAGCCAGCGCAACAGTCATGGCAAACGGAGCGGGAGAGGCACCCATCACATTGGCACTGGCAATCGCTACAGGAGCCATCAGCACTGCCGTGGCAGTATTGGAAATGAACAGTCCCGTGACGGCAGTGGCGACAAACAGGATAGCCAGAATCATGTGTGGTCCGGCATTGCCAAACAGCCCCATCAGACCCTGTACGGCCAGGTCAATACCGCCGGTTTTTTGCAGGGCAGTGGCAAATGGCAGCATACCGATAATCAGGATGATGCTTTGCCAGTGGATCGATTTATAAGCGGAATCCATATCAATACAGCGAAATGCGCCCATCATCAGGCCGGCAATCAGGACCGCCATCACGTTAGGCACAAGACCGGTTACCATCAACACCACCATGACGGCCAGACTAAACAGGGCGTGGGGTGCCTTGACCAGTGCCGGTACGCTCTGGTCAATCTCGGCTGGCAGGCTGAGAACCAGGAAATCCCTGGTATAGCCCTGCAGGACGTGAATGTGTTTCCAGTCGCCTGCGACCAACAGGGTGTCACCGGTTTTCAGTGCTTCATCTACCAGCAGGCCGTCGAGGGCTTCACGATTACGGCGTAACCCAATCACGTTGAGCTTGCGCCGAGAACGAAAGCCCAGTTCCTGAATGGTTTTGCCGATCAGCTTTGAGTCGGGTGGCAACATGACTTCGGCCAGACCCAGCGTGCGGCTGTGGTCACTAAAGTAGCTGGTTTCGGTGGACAGCGGCTCTACGCCGAGCTCGTAGTAAGAGGTGAGCAGATCAATGGTTGGGCTGACCAGGTTGGCCAGCAAAATGTCGCCAGCCCGCACTTCGGTGCTGCCGGTGGCATTGAGCAGGGTGCGACGAAAGCGCTGCTGACGTTCTACAGCAATGATGTTGATGCCGTATTGTTTACGCAGCTGGAGTTCGTTGAGGGTTTGCCCGGTGAGGATCGAGTTGGCTTTGACGCGTAAGCGGCGTTCACGTCCTTCCAGATGATATTCGTGTACCAGATCCTGAATGCGGTGGCGCGGCTCGCTGTTATCCTTGCATGCATCATCATTGCCCAGCCATTTGCGCGCCAATAGCATGTAGCCGGTGCCCAGAACCAGGATAACCAGGCCAATGGGGGTGAAGGCCAGAAAACTGAAACCTTCGTGGCCGTTACGCACCAGCTCGCTGTGAATGACCATGTTGGGCGGGGTGGCGACCAGCGTCAGCATGCCGCTGATCAGACCGGCAAAGCTGAGTGGCATCATCAATCGGCTGGGATGAATGTTGAGGCGGCTGGCAATGCTCAGGACAACAGGAATGAAAATGGCGACCACACCGGTTGAACTCATGATTGAACCGAGTCCCGCGACTGCGACCATCAGCAGGACGATCAGTCGGGTTTCACTGTCGCCGGCATGTTTGATCAGGCCTTCGCCCATCTGGTTGGCAATGCCGGTGCGGACCAGTCCTTCGCCGACTACAAAAAGAGCGGCAATGACGATGACGCTGGGGTCACTGAAACCGGCGAGGGTTTCCTGCATGCTGAGAACGCCGGTCAACGGCAGCGCCACGAGCATGATCAGGGCGACTACGTCCATGCGTGGCTTGTTGCGGATGAACAGGATTACGGCGATCAGCAGCAGGGTCAGAACCCAGAGCAGAGGCAAATTCATGGTGTCAGGTAACCTTGGAAAAAAGAGGGATATAGTAGCTTAAAAAAACTCGTTCGGTGTCGCGTGCCGGTGTACTGCATGTCACGCAAAGACGCCACAAGTACGTCCATGTAGGCTTCGTGCGGCCGTCCATGGCCGCACAGACTTTGCTTCGACATACAGCACACCGGCACGGTAAATACTGTGCTGACTGATTGATAAGTGCTTTGATCTAAACAGCAGAAAACGTATTGCTTTGGCTTTATTGGTGATTGGGGAAGCTAACCAAACTCCGACTGCAGTGCTGCCCGTACACAATAAAAAACTCCCTCGTCGATGCTCTCGAACAGGCGGGCTACTTCGGCGGCGGCTGGTAGTTCGCCGTCACCATCGAGAAAGGCATCCTGGATTTCGCCGAGCAGTTCTTCCGGCAGGTCGAGCGCCTGTTCGAGGCTGAGTTGTTCGTTGCCAATGGCGCGGGCCAGATGGCTGTATACATTTTTCAGCGAGCAGCTGTGCTGACGGGCAATTTGTTCCGGTGTCATGCCGTGACGGGCCAGAGTGACAATTTCGTGTTGCAAGTCATGTACCGGCTCGGCGATAGCGGCAGGGCTATCCGGTTCGTTGAAAATGGTAAGGAAGTCGGCTCCATAGCGTTCGAGCTTGACTTGTCCGACGCCGCTGACTTGCGCCATGTCGCTCATGCTGCCCGGCTGCTGGCGTAGCATATCGAGCAGGGTAGAGTCGGGGAAAATAACATAGGGCGGTACACCGTGTTCATCGGCCAGCCGCTTGCGCAGGGCGCGTAAGCGCTCCCAGGTATCGCGTTCGTGAGCGCGTACCAGCTGGCTGGCCTGACTGCGTTGCTGGGTTGCCGGTTTGCCGGTTTCCTCACGCAGCAGCAGGATGATTTCCCCGCGCAGCAAAGGCCGACAGGATTCGTTCAGGCGCAAGCCGCCAAATCCTTCCACATCGACATCGACCAGATTACGTGCGACCAGCTGACGAAATAATGTGCGCCACTGGTGTTCACTGAGAGATTTGCCGATGCCAAATACTGACAGGTGTTGATGGCCCATGGAGCGGACACGATCATTTTCACGACCCAGCATCACGTCCAGCAGATGACCGACGCCGTAGCGTTGTCCTGTCCGGTATACGGCAGACAGTGCCTGACGCGCTGCTTCGGTGGCATCCCAGGTGCGTGGCGGCTCAAGGCAGTTGTCGCAATGTCCGCAAGGCTCGGCCAGCTCTTCGTCGAAATAGCCCAGCAAGGTCTGGCGGCGACAGCGGGTTTCTTCGCACAGGGCCAACATGGCGTCCAGTTTGTGTTGCTCGATACGTTTGAAGCGTTCTTCGCCTTCGGAGTTGGCCAGCATCTGTTTGAGAAACAACACATCCTGCAGGCCGTAAACCATCCAGGCATCGGCGGCGAGTCCGTCGCGTCCGCCACGTCCGGTTTCCTGGTAATAGGCTTCGATTGATTTGGGCAAGTCAAGGTGGGCAACAAAGCGTACGTTGGACTTGTCGATACCCATGCCAAAGGCAATGGTCGCCACCATGATCAACCCTTCTTCATTGATGAAGCGTTGCTGGTGAAACGCGCGCAGCTCGTTGTCCAGCCCGGCATGGTAAGGCAGGGCGCTGTAGCCTTTCTCGCTTAAATATTGCGCGGTGCTTTCCACGCTTTTGCGTGACAGGCAATAAACGATGCCCGAGTCGCCTTTGCGCGGGGCCAGAAAATCCAGCAACTGCTTGCGAGGGTTGTTTTTGGGGGTGATGCGATAAAAAATATTGGGTCGGTCAAAGCTGGAAACAAACTCGCGGGCATTATCCAGGTGCAGGCGCTGTACGATTTCCTGACGGGTGCGGGTATCGGCGGTAGCAGTCAGGGCAATGCGTGGCACGCTTGGAAACAGCTGGGCCAGTTGACCCAGTTGCAAATATTCGGGGCGGAAATCATGACCCCACTGGGAGACACAGTGTGCCTCGTCAATTGCAAACAGGCTGATCGGCAGCTGTTGTAAAAATGCGAGGGTATGTTCTTGCAGCAGACGTTCGGGAGCCAGATACAGGAGACGGATTTCGTTTTGGCGCAGGCGGATGGCAATATCACGGCGTTGTTCGGTACTCAGGGCCGAGTTGAGGGCGGCGGCGTTGATGCCGGCTTCTTCCAGATGGCTGACTTGATCCTGCATCAGGGCAATCAGGGGGGAGATGACAATGGCAATGCCGTCGCGCATCAGGGCGGGAATCTGGTAACAGAGGGATTTGCCACCGCCGGTGGGCATTAGTACCAGGGCATCGCCGCCTTGTGCGACCTGTTCAATGATGTCTGCCTGACGGCCACGAAAGGCGTCGTAACCAAAGACGCTTTTAAGAATGCTGAGGGCTTGCCCTGACATGATGATCTCCAAAACCGGCCGGCATTATACGTTTTTCTGCAAAACTTTGTTGCTGTAGCGCGGGGCTATGGCCGTACCCGTGGTGCTGGTTTACAATGAAGCACGATTTCTCCAGTGAACAAGGTAATTGCCAATGTCTTTCTCCGAACAACAGGCCCGCTTGCGTGCTTTTCTTGATGCCGATGACCTGTATGAAGAGGCGCTCGACTATGTAGCCAGTCATGGCTATCTGACAGCCTTGTCTATCTGTCCGGACCCAGTGCCGGAAGAAGAGTGGATTCCTGAGCTGTTTGGTCAGGAGCCAGACTACAAGGACGTCGCCGAGCAGGAAGAAATTACCGAAGCACTGCGTCAGCTCAAGGCGCAAATAGCCCGTCAGCTGGCCAGTGATGAAGACTTTGAGTTTCCGTGTGAACTGGACCTGGGTGACGAGCCTGCTGAATCAGACCTGCGCGCATGGTGCATCGGCTTCATGGAAGGTGTTTTCCTACGCGAAGATATTTGGTTTGAAGATGATGAAGAAGAAGTCAGCGAGTTGCTGTTGCCGGTGATGGTAGGTTCCGGCCTGTTTGACGAGCAGCCTGATTTTGCCGAGATTGCCCGTGACGATGAGCTGGTAGCCAGCATGCTGTTACAAATTCCGGAAATCCTCACCACCTTGTTCCTGTTGTTGCAGGCCCCTGAAGAAAAGCCGGTTCTGCTCAAGCCGCGTGGTTGATCTGTGACTGAGCCAGTCACCAGACCGCAAGTGCAGCTGGTTGAAAACCGGCTGCTGCGCAGTGTGCTGTTTGCGCTAGGCTGGCTAAGTGTGGCGCTGGGTGTGCTGGGATTGTTTTTGCCCTTGTTGCCCACTACACCATTTATGCTGCTGGCGGCGGGTTGTTTTGCCAGAAGTTCTGAACGGTTTTATTGCTGGATTACTTCTCACCCGCGCATTGGACCGATGATCGCCGATTATCTGGCAGGCAAGGGGTTGCCGATACGGGCCAAGTACTGGGCCATAGGCACACTCTGGTTGAGCATTTTGTTTGGTGTGTTCTGGGTCGATTTTATCTGGGCCAGACTGGCGATGCTGTTGGTCGCAGTGTGCGTAACAGTCTATCTGTGGCGCTTGCCAGTGGCGCAGAGTGATGCATAGCAAACACGCTGGCACATTTTAAAGTACCTTCACTTCGGCCTGCTCCAGCATTTGGCGCAGACGTATCAGCGGCAGGCCAACCAGACTGGTGGCATCACTGCCTTCAGTGCTTTCAAACAGACAAATTCCCAGCCCTTCCGACTTGAAACTGCCAGCACAGTCGAAAGGCTTTTCCCGGTCGACATAGCTTTCGATTTGCTGTTGGGTCAGCTGGCGAAAGTGTACGGTAAAGGGAATGCAGTCTACCTGCAGGGTATTGCTGGCGCTGTTAAGCAGGCATAAGCCGGTATAAAACGTCAGGCTGCGTCCGCTGACGGCTTGCAGCTGCCGGATCGCAGTTTCACGATTGCCCGGTTTGCCAATAATGTTGCCATCGAGCACTGCGACCTGGTCCGAGCCAATGATCAGGTGTTGCAAAAACTGGTGGCGCAGCACGCCGGCCTTGGCAGCAGCCAGTCGTTGTACCAAAGCGGTGGCCGTTTCGCCGGGACGCGGACTTTCGTCAATATCCGGGCTGCGCCAGACAAAAGGCAGTTGCAAACGCTGTAGCAACTCTCTGCGGTAGGGGGAGCCGGAAGCCAAAACCAGTGGGCGCATAGACAGGAAATCCAGGTGGAAAGGCGGGTGCAAAGCCTTGAGCGGAATCAGGTATACTGTCGCGCATTGCAGGTTTTACAAACATTGAGGTTTTTCATGTTCGACAATCTTAGCGAACGTCTCTCGCAAACGCTACGCCATGTCACCGGCAAAGCGAAACTGACCGAAGACAACATCAAGGACACTTTGCGCGAAGTGCGTATGGCGCTGCTGGAAGCCGACGTCGCGCTGCCGGTAGTCAAAGATTTTGTTAACGCCGTGCGCGATCGCGCAGTGGGTACTGAGGTGTCACGCAGCCTGTCGCCAGGCCAGGCGTTCCTGAAGATTGTCCAGGCTGAGCTGGAAAGCATGATGGGTTCAGCCAATGAAGAGCTGGCACTGAATGCGGCACCACCGGCAGTAGTGCTGATGGCCGGTTTGCAGGGTGCGGGTAAAACCACCACGGTGGCCAAGCTGGCCAAGCACCTGAAAGAGCGCAAAAAGAAAAGCGTGATGGTGGTTTCGGCTGACGTGTATCGTCCCGCTGCCATCAAGCAGCTGGAAACTCTGGCAGGCGAGGTTGATGTTATTTTCTTCCCGTCAGATACCAGCCAGAAACCGGTGGATATTGCTGAGGCGGCAATCAGGGAAGCGAAACTCAAGTTTATCGACGTAGTACTGGTGGATACCGCTGGTCGACTGGCGATTGACGATGAAATGATGGGCGAAATCAGTGCACTGCATAGCGCGGTGAAGCCGATCGAGACGTTGTTTGTGGTTGATGCCATGACCGGTCAGGATGCGGCGAATACGGCCAAGGCGTTCAATGAAGCCTTGCCGTTGACTGGCGTGGTACTGACCAAGGTTGATGGTGATGCCCGCGGCGGTGCGGCACTGTCCGTGCGTGCGATTACCGGAAAACCGATCAAGTTTCTCGGCATGGGCGAGAAGACAGACGCCCTTGAACCGTTCCACCCGGACCGGATCGCTTCGCGCATTCTCGGCATGGGCGACGTGATGAGCCTGATCGAGCAGGCCGAACAAAAGATGGACCGCGAAAAAGCGGAAAAGCTGACCAAAAAGCTGAAGAAGGGTAAGGGCTTTGACCTGGAAGACTTCCGCGATCAGCTACAGCAAATGAACAACATGGGCGGTATGGGTGGTCTGTTGGAAAAAATGCCCAACATGGGGGGAGTGAACCTGGCGCAAGTGCAGGGTCTGCAGGGCAACGCTGAAAAGCAGTTCAAGCAGATGGAGTCCATCATCAACTCGATGACTCCGGAAGAGCGTCGTAACCCAGACATCATCAGCGGTTCGCGCCGCCGCCGGATTGCCCTGGGCTCTGGCACCCAGGTGCAGGATGTGGGCCGCCTGATCAAGCAACACAAGCAAATGCAAAAAATGATGAAGAAGTTCATGGGTAAGGGCATGGGGAAAATGATGCGCGGCCTTGGCGGCATGATTCCCGGCATGGGTGGCATGCCCAGAATGTAAATTAAAATAGCTCTTTGCAAAAAGCGTGTTTGCGCTTAGAATATGCGGCCTTTCGTGCGTGACTTGCGTGCGAAAGGCTTTTTTATTTATTAACTACAGGAAAGAAGTTTAATGGTAACTATCCGTCTTGCACGTGGTGGCTCTAAAAAACGTCCTTTCTATCACGTAACCGTGGCTGACAGCCGCAAGTTCCGTGATGGCCGTTTCATCGAGCGTATCGGTTTCTTCAACCCAGTTGCCCGTGGTGCAGAAGTTCGTCTGTCTGTTGACCGGGAGCGCGCCAACTACTGGCTGGGTCAGGGTGCCAAGCCGTCCGAGCGCGTTGAGCAATTGCTGAAAGAAGCTGCTGCTCAGGCAACCGCTTAAGTTGTATTTGAGAGAACGCACATGAACACTGACGAACTCATCGTAATGGGTAAGATCGGCGCGGTGCATGGTGTGCGCGGAGAGGTAAAGATCCATTCATTTACCGACCCGATTGAAAACCTGTTTGACTACCCGCTGTGGCATTTGCGTCGCGACGGTGAACAAAAGCAGGTAAGAGTGGCCAGTGCCCGTTCCCAAGGCAAGGGGCTGGTGGCAAGAATTGAAGGGCTGGATGATCGTGAAATTGCACGAACATATACCGGCTTTGAAATTTGTGTGCCGCGCAGCGAACTGCCTGATCTGGAAGAGGGCGAGTATTACTGGCATCAGCTCGTAGGTCTTCAGGTGATTAACCAGCAACAGCAACTGCTGGGCAAGGTCGATCATCTGCTCGAAACTGGAGCTAACGACGTTCTGGTGGTCAAGCCCTGTGCTGGCAGCCTGGATGGACGGGAGCGCTTGTTGCCCTACACTGACCACTGTGTCCAGAGCATTGAGCTGGACAAGGGTGTCATCAGTGTGGAATGGGATGCGGACTTCTGACACCGGTATGTTGAAAATCGGAGTCATCAGCCTGTTTCCTGAAATGTTCGCTGCAATCAGCGAGCATGGCATCACCAGAAGAGCGGTACAGCAAGGATTGGTCAGCATTGAGTGCTGGAATCCGCGCAGCTTTACCGATGACCGCCACCAGACTGTGGACGACCGACCCTTCGGCGGTGGCCCCGGCATGGTGATGAAAATTGAGCCGCTGGAGCGTGCCTTGACCGCAGCCAAACAGGCGCTGGGTGAAGATGCGCGGGTGATCTATATGTCACCGCAGGGCAAAGTCCTGAAGCAGGCAGCGGTCAGCGAGATGGCGCAGGAAGAAAAAATCATCCTGATTGCCGGACGTTACGAAGGCATTGACGAGCGATTTATTGAGGCGCACGTTGATGAAGAATGGTCCATTGGCGACTATGTGCTTTCCGGTGGTGAACTGCCGGCCATGGTGTTGATGGATGCCGTAATACGGCTTTTGCCTGGTGCTTTGAACCATGCGGAATCCGCAGTAGAAGATTCTTTTACTGACGGCTTGCTCGATTGCCCGCACTACACGCGACCGGTTTCGTATGCGGGTAAAAATGTTCCTGAGGTGCTGCTTGGCGGCAACCATGAACATATCCGGCGCTGGCGATTGCAACAGGCTTTGGGCCGAACTGCAGAGCGTCGCGCTGATCTTCTGGATTGCCGCTCGCTTTCTGGAGAAGAGAGAACGCTGCTGGATGAATATCTCGTCCGGCGGAACGATTTAGGTATCGATGGCAAGCCTTGAGGCTTGTCTTACGGAGCAAACAAATGACCAATAAAATCATTCAGCAACTTGAAGCTGAACAGATGACCAAAGAAGTCCCGGCGTTCGCGCCTGGTGACACTGTAGTAGTACAGGTAAAAGTAAAAGAAGGTGAACGTCAGCGCCTGCAGGCTTACGAAGGTGTCGTAATCGGCATTCGCAAGCGTGGCCTGAACAGTGCTTTTACCGTACGCAAGATTTCAAGCGGCGTAGGTGTCGAGCGTACTTTCCAGACCTACAGCCCGCTGGTTGACAGCATCACCGTCAAGCGTCGCGGTGACGTGCGCAAAGCCAAGCTGTACTATCTGCGCAACCTGTCCGGTAAAGCTGCTCGTATTAAAGAGAAGCTTAACTAAGAGACAAAAAAAGCAGCCTGTGGGCTGCTTTTTTATTGCCTGTTGTTTACACATGGGTTTTGTTCACCATGCGTTGCATGCTTTGTTCGAGTGTTTCAAAGAATTTTATAAATTTCCAGATATGGCCATGTCCGATGACCTTCAACATATAGACCGCTTTCTGGAGCAGCTATGGCTGCACGACGGGCTGTCTGACAATACCCGTGCAGCTTACCAGGCCGATCTGCAGCAATTTGTTGCCTGGCTGCATGAGCGGCAATTGAGCTTGTTGCAGGTTGACCGCAGCGAGCTGCTGGACTATCTGGGCTGGCGTTTGCAGCAAGGTTATAAGGCCAGCTCGACGTCACGTTTTTTGTCAGCTGCCAGGCGTTTTTATGCGCAGGCGCTGGAGCAGGGCGATATTCATGAAGATCCCGGTGCTTTGGTCGATATGCCCAAAATCGGACGCAGTTTGCCCGACACCTTGACTGAAGCCGATGTTGACGCATTGCTGGCAGCGCCGGATATTGACGAGCCTTTGGGGTTGCGTGACCGCTGCATGCTTGAGGTACTGTATGCCAGCGGTTTGCGGGTCAGTGAACTGGTAGGCCTGTCTCTGGATGAAATCAGCTTGCGTCAGGGGGTGGTACGGGTGATGGGCAAGGGCAGCAAGGAACGGCTGGTGCCATTGGGTGAGCAGGCGCTGGACTGGCTGGAGCAATACTTGGCGCAAGGCCGATCCCTGTTGCTGGGTGGTAAAGCCAGTGATGTGGTATTTCCCAGTCGGCGTGGCCAACAAATGACGCGCCAGACTTTCTGGTACCGCATCAAACAGCATGCGCAAACCGCCGGAATCAGCAAACCGCTGTCGCCACACACGCTCAGGCATGCGTTTGCTACTCACTTGCTTAATCATGGTGCCGACCTGCGGGTGGTGCAAATGCTGCTGGGGCACAGTGACCTTTCTACCACGCAAATTTACACTCATGTGGCTCAGGCGCGATTGCAGGCGCTGCATGCAGAGCATCATCCACGGGGCTAATCCTGTTATAGCTAATGGCTATCAATATTGAGTGAGAGCTAGAATTGTGTTATACTTCCGCCTTTACAAAGACAGGAGGATCAAGTATGAGTCGCAAAGGAACTGAAGCCATCAGCGAGGTCGCTCACGCCCAGACCCGCAGTAGCATGCTGGAAGCACAGCGCAAAGCCTTTTTAAAGCAGGGCGGCAAGATCGAAAAAGTTCCGACCGGTAAAAGCGGTCAGCAGAATATCAGTTACTTCGGCCGCAGCTCACGAAGCACACGCCGTTCGTAACGTAAATATGTAAACAAGAAACACCAGAAGGCAACAACCTTCAGGTGTTTTTTTATGCCTGTTTGGTGGCACAGATTTTTGTTTGCAGGCGGGGTAAACTGTCAGCGAATTAATTTCACTCGGGGTGACAGGCATGCAGCGACCTTACTTTGTGGTTCCGGCACCGATATTATTTGTTGTGGTGGCTGGGGCAGCAACTTTGCTGGGCCGTTTGTGGCCACTGATCATGCCTGATTCCGAGGGGCTGTTTTATGGCGGCTGGGCGCTGATAGATGCCGGAACAGTATTTCTGCTCTGGACCGCATGGTTGATGTTTTGGCGCAAAACAACGCTTAATCCCTACGGAAAACCGCAAAGACTGTTGTCTGAAGGGCCGTTCCGAGTCAGTCGCAATCCGCTGTATATCGGCATGCTGATAATGTATGTGGGAGGCGGGCTGCTTTGGGGCAATGTCTGGTTTTTCTTGTTGATGCCGCTATTGGTGGCGTGGTTGCAGTTCGGTATCATTCGCCACGAAGAGCAATTGCTGCGCAAGCATTTTGGCGAGGATTATATTGAGTACTGCCGGAAAGTCAGGCGCTGGTTATAAGGCGGTTATCGCTCAACAGGAGTTTGGACAGATGAAAAAAGCGGGCTCTCTTGCCGCACTGGGATCACTGGTTTATTCGACGGATGGTGGCAAGCATTGTCCCGATTGTAACCAGCCCGTTGGCCAGTGCAGTTGCCAGGCAACAGACGAAATTCTGGGAGATGGCAATGTACGGGTCAGGCGGGAAAATAAAGGGCGTGGCGGTAAAACCGTAACCGTGGTTGCAGGCTTGCCCCAGACAGCCGCACAACTGAAAGACACCGCAAAACAGCTTAAGCAATTCTGCGGTGTGGGCGGTGCAGTCAAAGAGACGGTCATTGAGATTCAGGGAGACCAGCTGAACAAGGTGATGCAGTGGCTGTCCGGCCAGGGGTATAGCGTAAAGCAGTCGGGCGGCTAGTTATCAGGCACGCCGCTGAAGAACCGGCTGGTGGCCGGCTCAGTCCAGATCATAATCGTAGTCGGTCAGCTCTTTGCTGAGGCGACGTTCATCCAGCAAGTTATCAATCGCACGGCGTTTGGCCAGATTGTTCTTGCTTGATGTGACAGGTTCAACCTCGGCAATTTCTTCGCCATCCTCGTCGATAAAATCTTCGTCCAGTTCCAAATCTTCTTTGCTCATTGTGTAGCCTCCACAGCAGGGTAACCTTTGTGGCCGTCTTATAATGCTGGTGGAGAAAGAAGTAAAAAAGATTTTATCTATCGTATTTATAGAAAACTTTGGATAAATCAATAGTCGCCGGTTTTCTCCTTGTATTCACACAGGTCTTCGATACGGCAACTGCCGCAGCGCGGCTTACGCGCCTGACAGACATAGCGTCCGTGCAGAATCAACCAGTGGTGGGCATCAAGCAAAAACTCTTTGGGAACAAAGCGTAACAGTTTTTTTTCTACTTCGAGCACAGTCTTGCCCGGTGCGATGCCGGTGCGGTTGCTGACCCGAAAAATATGAGTGTCCACAGCCATGGCAATTTGGCCGAATGCGGTGTTGAGCACCACGTTGGCCGTTTTGCGCCCAACGCCGGGCAGGGCTTCCAGCTCTTCCCGGGTTTGTGGTACCTGACTGTTGTGCTTTTCAACCAGCAGGCGACAGGTTTCGAGCACGTTTTTTGCCTTGGTACGAAACAGGCCGATGGTTTTGATGTAGTCGGTCAGCTGCTCCAGCCCCAGGGCATACATGGCTTCAGGGGTGCGGGCAACCGGAAACAGCTTGTCAGTGGCCTTGTTGACGCCAACATCGGTGGCCTGGGCCGACAGGATGACCGCGATCAGCAGCTCAAAATCGGATGAGTAATTGAGTTCGGTTTCTGGCTTGGGATTGTCTTCACGAAAGCGGTGAAAAATTTCATAGCGTTTTTGGGCATTCATTGTATGTGCTTAAAGTTTCTCGACAGATTCAGGGCTGTATGAAGATTTACTGCTGCAATGCAAAGGCAGGCAGTGCAGGCATGGTAACCGCCTGTGATTCGGCAGGCGCCAGTACGGTAGCCTCGCCATCGACTACAGCCTTGCCTTGCTGATTAACAACACGGGTACGGATGCGGACCTGGTTTTTTGGCAGTTTTTCCAGGATTTCCAGTTGCACCTCCAGTTCGTCACCAATTTTAACCGGGCGTAGAAAACTCAGCTGCTGGCCAAGATAGACACTGCCGGGACCGGGCATGGTGCAGGCAATCGCAGCACTGATCAGGGCGCCGGTCAGCATGCCGTGAGCAATACGTTCCTTGAAGCGGCTGTTGGCGGCGAACTCGCTGTCCAGATGAACCGGGTTGTTGTCACCGGAAACGGCAGCAAACATCAGCAGGTCGGTTTCGCTGACCTTGTGCGGGCGGCTGGCGATCTGGCCAACGCTTAAATCATCATAGGCAATGCTGTGGACGACAGATGGCATAAAAACTCCGTAAAACAGGCTTAGGGTGATGGGGGCAAGGTGGTGCAGCAGTGTTTGATCCAGTGAATGATATCGCTGAACACTTGAGCACGATTACGTTCGTTGACTGGCTCGTGGCGCATGCCGGGGTAGAGTTTAACATCAACACTTTGTTTTCCCGACTCGCGCAGTGCGGTAGCCAGATCAAGCAGGCGATTACCACGGTGTAGCGGGTCCTGTTCGCCACCAAACAGGAACAGGGGCAGCAGGTGGTGGATCTGACTCAGGTTTTGCAATGGTGTGATGCGTTGCAAACCGTCAAACACATCCAGCCACAGCTGATTGGTACACATGAAACCGCACATGGGGTCATTCAAATAGTTGCGTACCGCTTCGGCATCACTGCTGAGCCAGTCATGAATGGAGCGTTGCGGCTGGATTGAGCGCTGAATTGGGTGGTAAATCATGGCATGCAGCAGTTTGCTGCGCCCGCGTGGGCCTTGCCGCCAGCACTCGAAACGGGCAACCAGCCGCGCCAGCCGGTATCGGAGTGAAGTGCGTAAATATTGTGGCCCCGAGAGCAGAACACCCTGTACGCTGCAGCTGTATTGCATCAGATAGTTCATGATCAGATAACTGCCGAGACTGTGTCCCAGCATGAATACCGGGGTGTGCGGGTTTTCGCAACGAATGTAGTGATTGAGGGTACGCAGATCTTCAATAACCAGGTTCCAGCCGTCTTGGTCGGCAAAGTGGCCTTGCAAGCCTTCGCTAGCGGTCAGGCCATGACCGCGCAGGTCAGGTGCGTATACAGCAATACCGGCGTCAGCCAGTGCCTGGCCCAGCGCAGCATAACGGCCACCGTGTTCAGCCATGCCGTGGCTGATCAGCAGGCTGGCTGTTGCAGGGTTGTCCGGCTGCCACTGATGTACATGAAAGCGTGTGCCATCAGTGGCAGGCAGCCAAAAAGAAGAGTTGAGCATGCGGGTGCCTCTTTGATATTGCCCTGCTGGTTATAGCCGGGCCGGGTTCAAGGGTCACACGGTCATGATAAGGGACGGGAGTGAGCTTGCCTAGCAGGTGATTGGGTGACTAAGTGGTAGGGTGGCGGGCTCGATGTGACTAAAGTTTCGATTTCGGTGCTTGTCTGACTGATGCTTAAGAGATAATCTCTTTGGCCACAGTGCTTGAACTCAAGCAGGATAACAATAATTAAAGTGGCAGACAGATAGTGGCCGTCTCAGGTTCGCAGGAATTAGCCTACAGGCTGCCCACTTGTGGGGCTAGCACTGTAGAATGACACACTATTTGCAGTTGCCTTGGAGCCGCGCATGAACGATAACTTCTGGACAGACAAATACCCCGCTGGTATTCCGCCAGAAATTGACGCAGACCTGTACCCCAGCATCCAGGCGGTGTTGCGTGAGTCCTGTGAGCGTTTTGCCGGGTTGCCGGCTTTCAGCAATATGGGTAAAACCCTGACCTATGCGGATATTTACCGCCTTTCCGGTGATTTTGCCGCATGGTTGCAGAACCATACCGATTTGCAGCCGGGGGACCGTATCGCCATTCAGCTGCCCAACATATTGCAGTATCCGGTGGTGGTATTTGGTGCAATTCGTGCCGGTCTGATCGTGGTTAATACCAACCCGCTATATACCGCGAGGGAAATGGAGCACCAGTTCAATGACTCGGGTGCCAAGGCACTGATCAGTTTGGCCAACATGGGGCATCTGGTAGAGCAGGTGTTGCCGAAAACCGGCATTACCACAGTGATCATGACCGAAGTTGGTGACATGCTGCCCCCGCTGAAAAGGCTGCTGGTCAATAGTGTGGTCAAGTACGTTAAAAAAATGGTGCCGGCCTATCATTTGCCCAAGGCTTATAAACTGACTGATGTATTGGCTGTCGGTAGCAAAAAAGCAGCCTGTAACATAGAAGCAAATGGCGATGATGTTGCGGTGTTGCAATACACTGGCGGCACCACCGGCGTGGCCAAGGGCGCCATGCTGACGCACCGCAACCTGATCGCCAATATGCTGCAGGCCAAGGCAATCATGGCTTCCAACCTGTACGAGGGTGAAGAAACGGTGGTGGCCCCCTTGCCGCTGTACCACATTTACGCGTTTACCTTTCATTGCATGGCAATGATGCTGACCGGTAATCATAACCTGCTGATTACGAATCCGCGTGATTTGCCTTCGATGATCAAGGATCTGAGTAAATACAAGTTCAGCGGTTTTGTCGGTTTGAATACATTGTTTGCTGCCCTGTGCAACAATGCAGACTTCCGTAAGCTGGATTTTTCTTCACTGAAAATGACCGTGTCGGGCGGTATGGCCTTGCAGATTGCAACGGCCAAGCGCTGGACCGAAGTTACCGGATGTCCGATTTGTGAAGGCTATGGCATGACCGAAACCAGCCCGATTGCCACGGTCAACCCGATTCAGAACATTCAGCTGGGTACCATCGGCATTCCGGCTCCGTCCACATTGTGCAAAATCATTGATGATGAAGGCCGCGAGTTGCCGTACGGAGCAGTGGGCGAACTCTGTGTGAAAGGCCCACAAGTCATGAAGGGATACTGGTTGCGTCAGGACGCTACCGACGAGGTGCTGGATGCTGGAGGCTGGCTGCGTACCGGCGATATGGGCATCATCCAGGAAGACGGCTATATCCGTCTGGTGGACCGTAAAAAGGACATGATTCTGGTTTCCGGCTTTAACGTGTTCCCGAATGAAGTCGAAGATGTACTGGCGGAATTGCCACAGGTTTTGCAGTGTGCCGCCATTGGGGTGCCGAATGAAAAAACCGGTGAGGCAATCAAGGTATTTATTGTACTGCGTGAAGGCCAGAGCCTGACTCGCGACGAAGTGATTGCTCATATGCGTAAAAACCTGACGGCATACAAGGTGGCCAGACAGGTCGAGTTCCGCGATGAACTGCCCACCACCAACGTAGGTAAAATTCTGCGGCGCGAGCTGCGCGATGAAGAAATGAAGAAAATTGCTGCCGGGGTACAAGAAGCGGTTGACTGATTCTTTTTAGTTGCTGCACGCAAAGACAAGTCAGCATGCATGAGAACAAAGGCTGCGCCATGTGCGCGGCCTTTTTGTTTTATGTTGAACAAGTATCAGGCTGGAGAAGCTGGCGATTGGGTCCAGCAGCTGTTGCATGCTGCCGATGTCACTAGTGTTGCGCTATGTTGACGATTGCCAGCCTGTTAAGCCAGGGAATATGACGGGCGATATGAAAACAGGGTGTGGCCAGAAACTGCAAAAAGCGATACACCACAGTGCCTGCTGCTGTGTAATAGCCCCAGGCCATTGTCTGTAACACTATGAAGCCACCACCAACCATATTGTCACTTAGCCAGTGCGCTCCTGCGACCAGGCGGGGCAGAATAAAGAGAGTGCCGACCAGACATACCAGCAAGAGTTTTTTGCCACGGGCAAACAGGGCGAGAAAGGCTATCCACAACAGGAGAACGGAAGCATGATCGCCGGGAAAACTGCGGCTGGACCTGTCCTTGATTTCGAGTACCTGCTCGATCCATGGAAAAGCAGTGCTCAGGCTAAAGCCGCCGCTTAAGAATACGGATGGGCTGGAGTGCTGTAGTCCGGCTGCACCGATCAGGCGGGTAAACAGCGTGCGGATGATCAGGGTGAATACCAATAGGGTAATAAAACTGAGCAGGGCGCGGCGCAGCATGTGTCGCTCGAATATCAGCCCGCCCCACATAAGACTGCACAGCATGACGATAGCGGCGAGCAGATCGGCAATGCGGGTGCTTAGTAGCGCCCAGAGCAAGTCCCAGCCAGCCAGATGACCCAGCGAACCGTTGAGCAGACGGAATACTGGCACATCAACAGTGTGCCACAGAGCTTTTCCTGCCGGCATCAGCCAGCTGGCCAGCAGCAGCAGGCTTGCCAGCTGCAGTAAAACGAAGGTACGGGGACGCCATTGAGCGACAGGGCGAAGGTTATTCATACTGATCCCTCATTCAAATGACAATATGCATGCCCATCTTGCTTTTTGGTCACCTGATGGAAAATTTGGAGCTGAATTTGCTAAAAGGCTTCGACACTTTATCGACACCTTTACAGTAGGCATAAAAAAACCGCTGATAAATCAGCGGTTTTTTAGGGTTGTTTGGTCGGGACGGAGTGATTCGAACACTCGACCCCTTGCACCCCATGCAAGTGCGCTACCGGGCTGCGCTACGCCCCGACGGTGTTTTAGGTTGCCCTGAAACGCTGCGCATTATAGGGGAGTTCGTTACAAAAAGAAAGGGGCGTGGTTACTCATCGGATAACGGGAGTTGCGATTGCTTCGGCCCATGCAGTCTGCTTGATGTTATTTTTTCATCCAGCGGCCGTTGATCATGATGTACTGTCCGCTTGGTGTTTTTTCCAGTGCTTTTTTGCCGGCCATGGCTTCAACATCCGGCAGTTGCAGATTGTTGTCTTTGGCCAGGCGTTGATATTCGGCCTTGCGGGCCTGATTGATCAGACTGGCAATTTGACCAGCATTGTTCTGGTTGTTGACTACGCCCAGATATCCGTTGGGTTGTTCTCCAAGCAGGCCGGATGCCTTGGCTTGGGGCAGGCTGCTCATGGCACTGTTTAGGTCCAGTGCCCAGGCTGAAGTGGCCAGCAGGCTGACAGCGAAAGCAGCCGTGGTAAAAAAAGTACGCAGTGACATGACAGTCTCCTTAGAACAGGCCGCTGGATTCATCGAACAGGTTATCCAGCGCCTTGTCGACCTTGATATAGATTTCGTGTTCGATTTTTACGTTGAGGTTGATATTGATTGGTTCACTGGGCATAGCAACTTGCACGGTCGGGGTGCAAGCCGCGAGCACTGCGCCCAGCAGCAGGGCTGCAACAGGTTTGAACAGAGGCATGACAGAATCCTTATCGGTTTTGCAGGCGCTGGCGAATCCGCTCCTGAATGGTTTCACTGACATGATTGCCGAGCTGAATGCTGGCCAGCAAGGCTGGCAAGTCTTCTTCCAGATTCAGGTTAAGGTGAATTGGACGGCCATTTTCTACTGCCGGATTTTTACCTTCAAGTCTTATGTTGAACAGCAGTTTACCTGAAGGTTCATAATCAAGCTTGCTACTGAGGACATTGAAATGAAAGTCTTCCAGAGCTTCAGCAACCAGCTGCATGCCGGGGTTGCTGCGCCCCATTGCGCGAATTTGTTCAGACTGGAATTGTAACGTACCCGGTTGTCTGGCCTGCAACTGGCCTTGCTCGACAAACACACCCTGCGCACTGACCAGCAAAGGCAGGGTGCCGTCAATGATGGCCTGACCGTTGAGGCCTTCGGCAGGGTACTGAGCCAGCGCTTCTTGTAGCTGAATGCCTGATAGTTGCAGTTGCAAGCGGTTGTCAGTGCCGAGGCGGATACGATTGGCGTGCAGGGTAAACTCGCCGCCCAGCAGCTGTCCCCTAATGCTTTGCCAAGTGGCCGTGCCTTCCAGCAGGCGGTCCAAAAATCCGCTGTAGCTGCTTTCAAGCAGGGTCAGTTGCTGAATGGGTACGCCCGGATCAAGCTCGCCGACTGTCAGTTTGGGAATATCCAGGCGCAGCTGATTGCCATGGTCAAGACGGAAGAACGCGGTGAAATCGAGCTTGGCCAGTTCGCTGCGATTGATGATACCACCCAGACCGTTGCCGGTAATGCGACCGCTAAACTGCAATGGTGCTGCATTGGGGAGCCGGATGCTGGCTTGCCCGCCGAGGCGGCCATTATTGAACTCGACTAATGTGGGCCAGTCGGACAAGGTTTTTTGTAGCGGGTTTCCGGCCCGGAAAAAAATATCCTGTGATTCGATGTGGCCAGCCAGATTGCCATCTTGCACTGACCAGTCGCTGTCCAGCTGAAGCCCGTCGGTATTGCTGATGGCGGCATTGGCTTTCAATTCTGGCAGCCCGCCAGACAGGCTGCCAGTTACGCTCCAGGTTTGCGTGCGTAAAAGTGGATGCTGTAGCTGGCCGACGCCAAGATGATAGCTGCCTTGAAACTGGATGGAAGAGGGTTCAAGCAGGCTGCCGGCAATAGACAAGTCGGTAAGGGTGCCAGTGAGGCGTTGCAGTCGGGTATCGGTATCCAGATCAAGCTGTTTGACGTTCAGGCTGGCCGATTGTGTCAACTGTAACTGAAAGCCGTCCAGATTGGCCTCGGCAGCAATATACAGCTGGGTTTGCAGCTGTTGTATCTGCAAGCCGCCTCGCCGCAGTTGAGGCAATTCGAGGTGCAGGCGAGCCTGATCCAGCTGGGCTTGCCAGCCATCACGCTGCAATAGGGTGATGATACCGGACAGCTGGATTTGTGATTGGCCTTGGCTGTGCAGGTCAACTGACAGCACTTGCAGGGTCTCTGGGCTAGCGCTGTTGTCCGGATGAGTCAGGGTGCGCAAACGCAGGCTGGAGGGTTGCAACTCGACTGGAATACTTGCCATCCAGCTGGGGTCGAACTGATGCAGGACCAGATCCAGTTCGACTTGGCCGGGACGCCACGCTGGAGTGCTGGCATCTGCTTGTAATTGTATTGAGCCTTCAATTTGTGCCAGACCACTGATATTGGCCAGCAGCTGCCTGATTGTGATTTGCCGTGGTAGCCAGCGAAACAGGCTGGAAATATTACCGGCATCTGCTGTAGAAGAGTCTTGTGATTCCGGCAGGCTGGCCTGAATGGACAGTTGGCCGATTTGTAGTTGCTGCAGAGGATTGCGCTGCCAGCGCCAGTTCAGCTGTATGTTGTCAGCCTGCAGATGTTGCCCATCCTGCTTCAGAGTCAGCTGACCCAGCTGCAACCCGTGAAAGCTGAGACGTGCATCCTGCCACTGCAGCACAACTCCCTGTTGCTGTAGTGCATGGGGTAGCAAAACTGGCAGCCATGCCAGAGCGGCAACCAGCAGCAAGATCAGCAGTACCTGCAGACGTAGCAGCTTGCCTGGCCAGGGGCGGTACGGCTTGTGTGTGCCCATCGCATGCTTCCTTGTCAGTGAAAACAGTCAGCTCATATCTTACTCCCAACCGTGGTTGGGTGTTGCTTTGGTGGCGCAGGTCTGTAAAAAAACTGCCAGTCGGGGTACCCTTGCAGCGTTTTTTAATAAATGGAATAAAACCCGCATGGCTGTCTCCACTCCCGTACTTATTACTTTTTCAGTCTACATATCGGCCATGGTGCTGATTGGTTTTGTCGCCTGGCGCGCAACAAAAAACTTTTCCGACTATATTCTGGGCGGTCGCAGCCTTGGCAGCTGGGTGACCGCACTGTCTGCCGGCGCATCCGACATGAGCGGCTGGCTGCTGATGGGATTGCCTGGTGCGGTCTATCTGTCCGGCCTGTCGGAAAGCTGGATTGCGATTGGTCTGGTTACCGGAGCCTATCTGAACTGGTTGCTGGTGGCGGGACGTTTGCGGGTGCATACGGAATTTAATAACAACGCTTTGACCCTGCCGGATTACTTTACCCACCGTTTCGAAGACAGCAGCCGTATTTTGCGCATTATGTCGTCAGCTGTAATTTTGGTGTTTTTTACCATTTATTGTGCTTCCGGCATGGTGGCCGGGGCGCGCCTGTTTGAAAGCACCTTTGGTCTTGAATATGGCGCAGCCTTGTGGATTGGCGCTGCAGCGACTGTGATTTATGTTTTTATTGGCGGCTTTTTGGCCGTTAGCTGGACCGATACGGTGCAGGCCAGCCTGATGATTTTTGCGTTGTTGATTACGCCGCTATTTGTGGTGCTGGCGCTGGGCGATTTGCCCGCTACGCTGGCAACCATCGAGCAGGTGCGTCCGCAAGGTTTTAACATGTTTGAAGGCCTGTCCTTTATTGCCCTGATTTCGCTGTTTGGCTGGGGGCTGGGTTATTTTGGTCAGCCACACATTCTGGTCCGTTTCATGGCGGCCCGTTCTGTTGAGAGCATTCCGGCAGCCCGTCGTATCGGCATTACCTGGATGATTCTGACGCTGGGTGGGGCGGTGGCTGTCGGCTTTTTCGGTATTGCCTACTTCGCCGATAATCCGGGCCAGAGTGCTGCAGTGACGCAAAACAGCGAGCGGGTATTTATGGAGCTGGCCAAAATCCTGTTTAATCCGTGGGTCGCTGGTGTGATTCTGGCGGCGGTGCTGGCGGCGGTGATGAGCACACTCAGCTGTCAGTTGCTGGTAAGTGCCAGTGCCATGACCGAGGACCTGTACAAGGCATTTTTACGTAAGGATGCTTCGCAAAAAGAATTGGTCTGGGTTGGCCGCCTGATGGTACTGGGGATTGCCCTGATTGCGGTGATGATTGCTGCCAACCCCGAAAGCAAGGTACTTGGGCTGGTGGCTTATGCCTGGGCCGGATTTGGTGCGGCTTTCGGCCCTGTGGTGCTGTTGTCGGTGACCTGGTCGCGGATGACCCGGAACGGTGCCTTGGTTGGCATGCTGACTGGTGCAGTGGTTGTAGTGGTGTGGAAAGAGTTTATTGGTTTGGGACTGTATGAAATTATTCCCGGCTTCTTGTGTTCGGCACTGGCGATTGTAGTGGTCAGCTTGCTGGGCAAGGCGCCAGCTGACAGCATTGCCAAGCGTTTTGCCCGGGCGGAACAGGTATATGTGGACGCCAAACGCAAAGGCTAGTGAGCGGACAGGAGGTGCATGATGGGCATGTACAGTGAATCGGTGGTGTATGGCTGTATTCGCGACTGGCCGGTACAGACCATTGACCAGCAACAGCTGCGGGGCCGCTTTAACAGGCAGGTGCTGACAGCGTTGCCACCTGCGGACAGCTGGGCGTTATTGCATCAGGACATGTTCTCTGTCAGCTGTCCACCGGACCAGTTGACTCCAACCAGTCAGGTGATCCATTTTGCTGCCACTTACCGCTCGGTTGAGTATGAGTGGGATGCCTGGGTTCGACAGTTTGAAGCCTTGCTTAAGCGTTTGTACTGGTCGAGTGCTGTTGTGCACCTGGAGGCAGAGAGCCATGGTTCACATCGTTTTAGCTGGCAGTCCGAATCATTTGAGCTGCTGACGCCAGAAGAGCAGTTGCGCATGCGCTGTGTCTGGGAGCGTGAGAGCAGCTACGGCTTGTAAGGGCTATAAAGCAACAACGCCCGGTGCTGTTACCAGTACCGGGCGTTGTTGCTTACAGGAGGGCTATTTCAGAGTGTCGGGCTGGTTGACCGCTTTACGCGCACCTAGCCACTCGGCATGGCTGATTGCTGCCTGTTCACCATCAAGCTGGTACAGGATTTCGAAGTAGTCCTGTTTTGAAGGATGCTTGATGGTGGTGGCGCGATCATTAACCTTGACCACATACACACGTTGCACATTCTGGTGATCAAAGCCGCGCCATTGTGCAGGCCCTTTGAGCAGGCTGTAGTTATGGTTTTCCAGAGAGTTGATTACTGCCTGGGTGCTCAGGGTTTTGCTACGGTTGACGGCATCGGCCCATTGATTGATTACGGTATAGGCAGAAGCAGCAGCACTGGGCGGGTAGAGTCCGTATTCCTTGTTGTAGTTTTCGACAAAGCGGATGCCGGCTTCCGAGTTCTCGATTTCGGGCACACGCCATAGCCAATGCTCGGCGCCAATGGCGCCCACCATGATGCTGGGGCCGGTTTGCTCAATGACTGACTGGGTCAGGTTGGGTGCGACCACTTGCATTTTTCGGTTCAGTCCCATGTTGTCGACCATCTGCATGGCACGCACCAGGTCATGGCCGTAAAGCACCAGTACCAGTATGTCGGCATTGCTGGCACCAGCCTGTTGCAGCACGGAGCTATAGTCAGACTGCTTGGCGGTCGGGAAGGGGAGGGTTACCCCCGGATGCTGGCTGCTGTTCTGGGTGTTGGTGTTTTGGCGCAGGGCTGCTTCGGAAGTGTGTCCCCAGTTGTAGTCAGCGGTTATGTAGAAGTATTTCTTGCCGTCAAAGTGCTGGGTCAGATATTGGCCCAGTGCCCGTCCGGTCATGGTGGCACTGGTACTTTCACGGAAAATGTGGCGATGACCTTTTTCCGTGGTGACATCGTTGGAGTAACCGATGGTGGCGAAATACAGACGGTCATGGTTTTTGGCCTGTTCGCCAGCAGCAATGGCTTCGGCACTGGAAACACTGCCGAACAGCATGACCGCACCTTCGGCAATCATGCTGTCAATGTTGCGCCGGGCTTTTTCTGGTCGGGCCGAGCTGTCACGGTTGAGCAGCTTTAACGGCTTGCCGAGCACACCGCCCTTATTGTTGATTTCATCTACGGCGAGAAGTGCGGCACGCATCTGGGCCAGTCCTTCTTCACGATAGTGTCCGGTTCGGGGATAACTCAGGCCGATAATGATTGAGTTGTCAGGTTCGGCGATAGCCAGGCCGGGTAGGGCTGCCATCCAGACTGCCAGGGCGATCAGTAAGCGCGTCAAGGGAAAGCTCCTTCTTTAATTGCATTCTTGTTGTGAAGCGAATGTGCAGGGTTTGACGAAAAGTTGTAAGTCGTCCTTAGTCGAAACTGGCTGATATCGTGACGCAGATTGGCAGACAGTTGCAAATGAAATATTCAGTTTGGTTTGTTGGCCAAAATCACGGCTCTCCGGGGGGCCGGCAGCCCTTCGATGGTGCGGCTGTGGTCATCGGGGTTGAGGAAAGACTCCAGAGATTGCCATTGCATCCAGTCGGTGCTGCGCTGCTCGCTGATGGTGGTAGTACTTTCGTCTACGCAGCGGACATTGCGAAAGCCGGCGCGACGCAGCCAGAGCATCAGGGCCGGCACCGAGGGTAAAAACCAGACGTTCCGCATTTGCGCGTAGCGGTCTTCGGGGACCAGAACCTGTTGCTCATCACCTTCTATCACCAGTGTTTCCAGCACCAATTCACCGCCAGGCAGCAGACAATCCTTCAGGGCCAGTAAGTGGTCAATCGGCGATTTGCGGTGGTAGAGCACGCCCATCGAAAATACCGTATCAAAGCCTTCCAGTTTGGGCGGCAGGTCTTCTAGTGCAAACGGCAGGTGCCAGACTGGAGCATGAGGCAAAAACTTTTTTACTGTATGAAACTGGCAAAAAAACAGCCAGTTCGGGTCAACTCCGACCAGTGTTTTGGCGCCGGCTCCAAGCATGCGCCACATGTAATAGCCGTTGCCGCAACCGACATCAAGCACACGTTTGCCTTGCAGATCGAGATGGGGCGCGACACGCTCCCATTTCCAGTCCGAACGCCACTCGGTATCCACATGCACGCCAAACAGATGAAAAGGTCCTTTGCGCCAGGGATGCAGGCCACGCAATGCGTCAGTCAGTTGCTGGTGCTGCTCGTCAGTACAGGGGCCGCTGAGTTCAAGCCGCTCAGTCAGGTCGTGTTGCGCCAGTTGTAACGGAGGCATTTGCTGCACAGCATCCATCCAGCGCGGCAGGTCACCATGTCCCAGGTCAAAATGCTGATTGAATTGTTCTTGTACCGAGCGGGCCCAGGTTTTTAATGGTGAGCGGTCAAGATGGCGGGCAAAGGAAGTGAAGTCGATCATGGCAGGGCAATCAGTGAGGCAAAGTTGAGACATTGAAACCACAGGTGAACGCGGCTGAAACCCGCTTGCTGCAGGCGCTGGCGGTGCTCGTCAAGACTGTCGGGCAGCATGATTTTTTCAATCGCGCGGCGTTTTTGAGAGATTTCCAGATCGCTGTAACCGTTGGCACGCTTGAACGCCAGATGCAGCTCATTGAGCAGGTCGTGCTCGCAGCTATCTGGAAAGCGGAGTTTTTCCGATAAAATCAATGCGCCACCGGGCAACATGTGTTGGCGGACCCGCGAGAGCAATTCAAGGCGTGACTCGGGCGGAATGAATTGCAGGGTGAAATTCAGCGTAACGACCGAGCAGGGCTGTAGTTCCAGCTGTAAAATATCAGCTTCAATAACCTCGGCAGGCAGCAGCTCCTGATACATGGCATCCTGAGCCTGCAGGTATTCACGACAGCGATTGACCATGGCTGTCGAATTATCCACTGCCAGAATTTTACAGCCGGGCTGGCTGATGTGGCGGCGCATGGCCTGAGTGACGGCACCCAGCGAGCAACCAAGGTCATAAACCAGACTGTTGCTCTGGGCAAACTGCGCTGCCAGCACACCGCTGTTTTCAACAATGGCCGGATAGCCCGGGACCGAACGCTTGATCATGTCGGGAAAAACCCGCGCTACATCTTCGTTGAAGGTAAAATCCGGCACCTGGGGCAGGGGAGTGTCGAACAGGGTGTCGCGTGACTGGCTCATGAGTCTTATACCGCAGGAATAAAAAGGGTACATTATGGCATACCCTGTAACGGGCTCGCACAGACCGGAGAAAACGATTCATGCTTGCGGCCTTTGGCGTATGGCGGCAAATGTGTCTTGCAGCTAAGGTGGTGCGTCTATCTCTGGCCTGCTTGTCGCAGGTGTTGTAATTGGTGAGTAACACGTTTTAGCGTGTCTTTTTTTGCCTGCAGATGACCTGCTGGTCTGATCTGGGGCCATTGGTCAGCTCCGGCGAGCGGAAATCGGAAAAACACAATGATTGGTATTCGCAGCATTGCTAGCTACATTCCTGAGGGTCGGATCGACAATATTGCCCAGGCGGAGAAGTTTGGTCGCGACACGGATTTTGTTGATGTAAAACTTGGCACCAGAACACTGTCAGTCAAGGGTGAGCATGAAGAAACTTCGGATCTGGCAGTCAAGGCTGTCGAAAACCTGCTGGCAAAAAATCCCGAGCTGAAGCGGGAAGATATTCAGGCACTGATCGTTATTACCCAAAATGGTGATGCGGAACAGTTGCCGCATACGTCAGCGGTGGTGCAGCACAAGCTGGGCTTGCCCACGTCAATTGCCTGTTTTGATCTGTCGCTGGGTTGTTCCGGTTATGTCTATGGTCTTTATGTAGCGCAGGGTTTCATGCAGGCGACCGGCCTAAAAAATGCGGTACTGGTGACCGCCGATCCGTATTCCAAAATCATGGACCGGGAAGACCGCATGACCACGCTGTTGTTTGGTGATGCAGCTACTGCCACCTGGATGAGCAGTGACCAACCACAATGGTTGTTGGGTGCCAGCGCCTTTGGTGGTGATGGCGGCGGAGCAGAGTATCTGGTGGTACGTGATGGCCACTTCCACATGAATGGTCGTCAGGTATTCAATTTTGCCAGCCTGAAAATTATCCCACACATGCAAGAGGTACTGGATCAGGCCGGACTGACGTTTGCCGACGTGCAGGCGATCTGTTTGCATCAGGGCAGTGGCGCGATTGTTGATGCCATTGCCAAGCGCCTGGGCGCAGAGCATGGGCATAAGGTCATCAAGGACATGTTTGGTGCCGGCAACACGGTGTCTTCGTCTATTCCTATGCTGCTTGAGCACTATGCCAATAATCCGGAGTGGAAAAATGTGCTGATCAGTGGTTTTGGCGTTGGCTTGTCCTGGGGTTCGGCTTTATTGCAGCGCAAGGCTTGAAATCAGTTTTTCCTCCCCCATTAACCTTACAACGGAGCAGGCAGTGATCGACAGGCAGGTTGAAAGCTGCTAGTATCCCGTTCATCCACAGGTAACAACCTGTCGGGGCCGATTAGGATTCGACGCCGGTTGCAAAACTTGAGGGGCATGCCGAGTTGGTAACAGAACTCGTAAATCCACTGTTGCACATTGATAGTTGCCAACGACGACAACTACGCTCTAGCCGCTTAAGTCGGCTAGCTGTCCTTAGGGGATGCCTGTAAACCCGAAATCCGGACAGTCATATAGAACAGGATCGCCGCCAAGCACGCTGTGGGCGTAACGGCTAAAACTCACACAGCTCGCTCTGAACACCCTGCCACTCGGGTCGTGAGGAGTTAACTTAATAGAGATGGCTACGCATGTAGAACCGATAGCGGAGTACTGGCGGACGGGGGTTCAAATCCCCCCGGCTCCACCAACAACAAAAGCCGTAACACGTTGATTTATCAACTGTTACGGCTTTTTTTATGCCTATCTGTTTTTCCAGTTTGCCCAGGATTTGCTTAAGCAGCTACATCAGGCAGTAAGTTCTTGTCTGATAATGTTCGCTCCGGCGCTCAAGGCATTGAGCTTGCCGCGGGCGACGGTGCGGGATAAAGGAGCCATTCCGCAGTTGGTAGACGGATATAGCTTGTCAGCATCCACAAACTGCAGGGCTTTGCGTAACGTATCGGCCACTTCTTCAGGTGTTTCAATGTTGTTGGTTGCTACATCAATAGCTCCAATCATGACCTTTTTGCCACGTATCAGCTCAATCAGGTCCATGGGAACGCGAGAATTTTGGCATTCGAGTGAAATAATGTCCAGATTGGAGTTTTTCAGTTTGGGAAAGACTTCTTCATACTGGCGCCATTCGGAGCCCAAGGTTTTTTTCCAGTCTGTATTGGCTTTGATGCCATAGCCATAGCAAATATGCACTGCCGTTTCACACTTAAGGCCTTCTATGGCTCTTTCTAGTGCTGCAATGCCCCAGTCATTGACTTCATCGAAAAACACATTAAATGAAGGTTCGTCAAACTGGATGATATCTACACCTGCCGCTTCCAGTTCTCTGGCTTCCTGGTTAAGTATGGTGGCGAATTCCCAAGCCAATTGTTCGCGGCTTTTATAATGGTTGTCATACAGGGTGTCGACCATGGTCATCGGACCTGGCAGTGCCCACTTTATGGGTTGTTTGGTGTTTTGGCGTAAAAATTTTGCATCCTCGACAAATACCGGTTTTTGTCGGCTCACCGCCCCGACTACGGTCGGAACATTTGCATCGTAGCGATCACGAATTTTAACCGTTTTGCGCTGTGCGAAATCAACACCGTCGAGGTGTTCAATAAAGGTAGTTACAAAGTGTTGGCGGGTTTGTTCGCCATCACTGACAATGTCGATACCTGCTTGTTGCTGCTCTTGTAACCAGACCCGCAAAGCATCCTGCTTGCCCTCAATTAATGCATCTCCCTCCAGGCGCCAGGGTGACCAGATTGTCTCGGGTTCAGCCAGCCAAGTGGGCTTGGGTAAACTGCCGGCTGTGGATGTGGGTAGTAATATACTCATGATGAATACCGTGTTTAAATATTAAAGTTGTAAGTTTCTGGTTTAAGCGGCGTAACTGGCAGACCATTGCTTGAGTATGGACTGATAGGGCGTAATGAAGTTTTTTTCTGTAAACTTCCCTTGCTCCAGCGCTAATTTATTACGTTCTTCCCGGTCATAAATTATTTGCGTTAATGAATGATCCGGGTTTTTAAGATTGGGCTGGTAATGTTTTCCTGCCGTAGCATTAGCGTTATAAATTTCGGGGCGATAAATTTTCTGGAAAGACTCCATTGTGCTAATCGTGCTGATCAGTTCAAGATCGGTGTAGTCATTCAGCAAGTCGCCAAAAAAGTAAAAAGCTAACGGCGCTACGCTGTTGGGCGGCATGAAGTAGCGAACCTGTAAACCCATTTTATTGAAATATTGCTCAGTTAATGAGGGCTCGTTGGGCTGATATTCAATGCCGAGAACCGGATGCTGATTGCCATTTCTATGATAGATTTTGTTGTCTGAAACGCTGAGGCATATCACTGGGAGCTTTGTAAAGCTTTCCTGATATTTGCTTGAACGCACGAAGCTCTTAAAGAGCTTGCCATGTAAATCACCGAAGTCTTCCGGGATGCTAAAGTCGGCCTGATTTTTATTATGATTTCGCAGTAATACGCTAAAGTCGTAATCTCGTACATATGATGAAAAGTTATTACCGACTATCCCGTCTATATGTTTGTTTGTGTGGTGGTCAAAGATGTTGGTCTTTAAAATTTCGATTGCAGGGAAGTTGTTTGCACTGTCTTGATGACCGATGAGCATATCAACAGAAATGATTTCCAGCTCAACAGAGTAACGATCACCCTTGGGGTTATCCCAGTGCGCCAACGCATTGAAGCGGTTGTTAATCATGGTTAATGTGTTGCGCAGATTTTGTTGGCGGCTTTCACCTCTGGCCAGATTGGCAAAATTGGTGGTCGCTCGTGTGTTGTCTGAAGGACGGTAGTCTTCATCAAAGTTAATACTGGTGATGGTAAAGACAAAATCGTTATTCATGATGTTCTGATATCCAAAATGTACGGTAAAACTTTAAGAGCTGCTGACTGTAGCTCGGCTCATCGGTGAATCGGGTTAGCAGGTTGCGCTGACTCATCTTGCTTATATAACAACTTTGCCAGCAGTCTAGAATTAAGAGTGGAAGCATTTATACGCATCTGATCGTGTGAAAAAAAGTGACCTTATTTCAGGCCTGTCATGAAAAAATCTCATGATGGGTGGCGGGGTGTGATTTTTGTGTAAAAAATCCTGCCGATAATGTAGGGAAAGCTCCACTGCGAACATCAATTTTGGCGGGATGGCGTACTTGGCACTGGGTGGGAAGACGGTGATGCCTGTTTTTACAAAATATTGCTTTTGATCATATCTCCTGTCTTATCTGGCGGCATAATGTCGCGGTTGTGTCATTAGCTGACAAACAGGAGTAGGATTTCTGTTGCCGTCTTTAGGGAAAGTTCGAGGCTGGGACATGTTTTATTGGTGGCGCTGTTCGGTGTTGCCCGGGCTGTTGGCCGGAGTGGCGGATTTCGGTTGGCTGGCGCTGTCAGGTTATAGATTGTCAGGGGTTGGATTATGAAAGCAAAAGTGTTGTCTCTGTGCTTGTTGGGTCTGGTTGCTGGTGGTGTGGCGCAGGCGGAAGAAGCCATGCCTAAAGTCGCTGTGGAGTATCAAAAAGGCTTTCAGGCTGCGTGGGACGCATCAGCAGCAGGTGAGTTGCCGGTTTATGAATGTGCATATGTGGCTGGTGTGGCCGCAATTCATGTTGAAGAGAAAAAAGAAGTAGAAGAAGCCCGCAAGGCATATAAGGCGTGCTATGTGGATACGGCAGTGCGTTATTCCGAGGCGTACTTCAAACTGCGTAGTAATGCAGAGTTGGGAGAAGACGGCAAGCCGCTGGGTTGTACCATGTATGCCAAGTACATCAACGGGCATGTCAGCGCGCTGGAGTCTTATTTGAAGAAATTTGGTTTTACTGCCGACGAGCTGAATGCAGAAATTGGTCAGCGACTGGATGCAACTTCGTCCCGCTGCGAGGTTGATCTGGGGGCCTGAGCTGTTGAGTATGTAAGCCGCATGCTAATGATTGCATGCGGTTTTTTTATGCCTGCTGGTAACTACTTGAACATTTCCTTGATGGCCTGTTCTTCGTTCATCAGCTCCAGCTGACGGGCATCAATACGCGCGGCTAGCGGGTAGTTGTTGCTGGCACGGCGCTTGGCATGTCCCAGCTGTTCAACTGCCTGCTCGTAATCGCCAACGCGGGCAAAAAACTCGGCACGGGCCTGATGCAAGCCGATGATGTTATTGACCTGCCCGCGAACCTCGGCCAGGTCATACCAGAGGTCGGGGTCGTTGGGTCTGCTTTTAAGCAGCTGCTCAAGTTGTTGTTCGGCTTCCTGATAACGCTGCTGGCGGTTGAGCAGGTCAGCGCGGGCTGCTTTGAGGGGGTAGCTGGATGGGTTTTTCTGTAGGGCCTGCTCCAGTTTTTGTTCAGCTTTGCTCAGATGTCCACGGCTGATGTCGAGATCAATCAGCGCCAGACTATAAAACAGGTTGTCGGGTGATTGCCTGGCCAGTTCATGCAAAACTTTATCAGCCTCATCAAACTGGCGGGCGCGGGTCAGGGCCAGCCCCAGACCATAGCGGGCCGGCTCGCTGGTCGGGTCTTGTCCAATTTCGGCACGGAAGCGTTTCAGGGCCATGCCAGAGGTGTCTTCAAAAGTCAGTTGCAAGCGCGAGCGTAGTAGTTGGTACGTCAGGGAGTCAGTCTTGCCGGGGTGGGTGTTGCGTGCAATCAACTGTTCTGCGCGGCTGCGGGTGTCGGCAATCCGCGACTCGGTAACCGGGTGTGTCATCAAGAATTCGGGTGGCATACGGTCATAGCGATATTGCCGCAGCAGGCGTTCAAACATGCCGGGCATGGCCATGGGGTCGTAACCGGCTCGAATCAGATTCTGGATGCCCAGCCGGTCGGCTTCTTGTTCATTTTGGCGAGAGAAGCGTTGTTGCTCCTGAAAAGCTGCCGCTTGACTGGCGGTAATGGCTGCAATGCCCAGATCGCCAGCGCCCGCCGCCGCAGCGACGACACCGGCAAGCATGCCGGCCATCATCGGGATTTGCAGGCGTTTTTGCGCTTCTACGCCACGAGCAAAGTGGCGCTGTGACAAGTGGGCCAGTTCGTGGGCCATGACCGAGGCATATTCACCTTCGGTTTGGGCGTGCAGCAGCAGGCCGCCATTCACGCCGATAATGCCTCCCGGAGCAGCAAAAGCGTTGAGCTGCGGGCTGGCCAGAATGATAAACTCCAGCCGCCGGTCTTGTAGCTGGCTGGTTTCGGCGAGTTTGTATACGCTGCGTTCTACATAATCCTTGAGCAGGGGGTCGGATAGCTGGCGTACTTGCCCACGCAACATACTGAGCCATGCCCGCCCCAGGCGATGTTCCTGTTCCGGCGAGACAATGGATGAGCTGGTGTCGCCCAGTGACGGCAGTTCGTATGCCGGTGATGGGGCAGCAAACAAAACAGCCAGGGCCAGCAGGGTAGGTTGCAGTATTTTCATGGCAGACTCATTTTTGTAGTTGGCCGGCAAGGACCGGGTTGCCGAAGCGGGTTCAGCAGCCTGTTCAGACCGCTAAAACCGGAAAACATTCAGAGGTATGATTGTAATGCAATATGACGAGCAAGTTGATGCGCGGGGGTTGTCCTGTCCCATGCCGCTGTTGAAAGCCAAGCTGGCCCTCAATGGGTTGCAGCCGGGGCAGCTACTGCAGGTGCTGGCCACTGATGCCGGTTCGCAGCGCGATATTGCCAGCTTTTGTCAGTTGGCTGGTCATCATTTGCAATATGAGGAACAAACCGCCGAAGGCGTGTTTGTTTATTTGATAAAAAAATAGCGACCGTGCCGGTACAGGCAGCGGTCGCAGTTTGATCAGGCAGGCTGGCCGTGCAGTTGCCGGGCTGCTTCCAGCACTTCGGCAACATGACCAGGAACCTTGACTTGACGCCAGCTGCGCTGCAACGAGCCGTCAGCGCCAAACAGGAAAGTGCTGCGCTCAATGCCCATGTGCTCTTTGCCGTACAGCTTTTTCAGCTTGATTACGTCAAACAGTTTGCATAGTTCTTCATCAGGATCGCTGATCAGTTCAAACGGAAACTCATGCTTGGCCTTGAAGTTTTCGTGAGTACGCATGCTGTCGCGCGAGACACCAAAAATCACTGTGTTGGCTGCAGTAAAATCTGCATAAGCATCCCGGAACTCCTGACCTTCGGTGGTGCAGCCGGGTGTGTTGTCTTTCGGGTAGAAGTAGATGACGACCTGTTGGCCGCGCAGGGCCGACAGAGACACTTCGGTGCCGCTGGTGGCTTGTGCGGTGAAGTCCTGGATCTGGATTGATTCGCTCATGGGGAATACCTCAGGGTGACTGGGGACGCCAGGGTTCAATCAGGGCGTCCAGATTGAGCTGGTCGGCAAAATCGAGAAACTGATCGCGTAACCAGCTGATTTGTGTGTTGACCGGCAGTGAGATGCTAATCGTGGCATTGAGCATGCGTGCTCCGGTTTGTGGTGCCAGATAGCTGTCGTAGGTAATGTTGGTGACCGCAAGGCCGTGATCACAAAAGAATTGACACAGCTCGGACAGAGTGTCGGGCTGATGCAGCGCACTCACATACACAATATAAGGCAGTGCCGCTTCTGTTGCGTTGCTGGCCCCGGTGCGGACTTGGGACAGAGTGATGTCGTGCCGACTACTCAGGGCTTCCAGGGCCGACTCAAGGCGGGCCAGAGCATCCCAGCTGCCGCCCGCCTGAATGACCAGGGCACTGTGTTCACCGTGTTGTGTCAGATGACTGCTGATGATACTGCAGCGGCTGTCCTGACAGGCACGGCATAACTGCAGGGCAAGTGCGGAAGCATTCTTGCCGATGGCGCTGATCAGCAAGTGCTGTTCACGGGATAACGGGGCTGACATGGGCACTCCTGTCCGAATGTTGGCCTGTCGAGGCTCGAAGAGGATTAGATTAACCAAAATACTGTGCAAGTGGAATGGCAAGGCAGTGCGAGAATGCTTGTGCAAGCGATGCTGCGTCAGTACCATTGTCGATGGTTTAATTTTTCCTGGCAGGAGTAATGTCATGATTGCAGGCAGTATGGTGGCGCTGGTCACACCAATGAACGCGGAAGGCGGGCTGGATTGGCAGGCGCTGGACAAACTGGTCGAGTTTCACCTGCAGGAAGGCACAGACGCGATTGTCGCAGTCGGCACTAGCGGCGAGTCCGCCACACTTGATGTGCAGGAGCATGTTGAAGTGATCCGCCGCGTGGTGGATAAGGTCAATGGCCGCATTCCGGTGATTGCCGGTACCGGAGCCAACTGCACCCGTGAAGCGATTGCACTGACACAAAATGCCAAGAAAGTCGGGGCCGATGCCTGCTTGCTGGTGACTCCTTACTACAACAAGCCGACGCAGGAAGGGCTGTATCAGCACTTCAAGAAAGTTGCCGAAACGGTAGATATTCCGCAAATTTTGTACAACGTACCCGGTCGCACCGTATGTGACATGCTGCCGGAAACAGTCGGCCGATTGTCGCGCATTGACAACATTATCGGCATCAAGGAAGCCACTGGCGACATCGAGCGTGGTCGTCAGGTGATTGCTGCCTGTCCGGAAGATTTTTTGGTGTACTCCGGTGATGATGCGACCGCTTACGAGCTGATGCTGATTGGTGGCAAGGGCAATATTTCAGTGACTGCCAACGTGGCACCCCGTCTGATGAAAGAACTGTGTGACCTGGCCATGGCCGGCAAAGCCGCAGAAGCCAAAGAATTGAATGATCGCCTGATGCCATTGCATGACAAGTTGTTTATTGAAGCCAACCCGATTCCGGTCAAGTGGGCTCTGCAGCAAATGAATCTGATAGATAATGGTATTCGCCTGCCACTGACCTGGCTGAGCGAGCCGTGTCACGAACCTGTACGCCAGGCCTTGCGCCAGACCGGCATTTTAAACTGAATCGGGGAACATGCATGAAGCACATTGCAGGAGCTGCGCTGGTATTGGCGAGTTTGACCAGCCTGAGTGGTTGTAGCTGGTTGTGGGGTGACAAGGGGTATTTTCGGGATCGCGGCAACGACTACATGGATGCGCGTTATTTGCCGCCGATTCATATTCCCGAAGGCTTGGAAAGCAAGCCGCTGGACTCTCTGTTGCCAGTGCCTAACCATATTGCTGATGCCAGCAAACAGGATGATGGAGAGGTGCAGCGTCCACATGCAGTTAACCCTGGCATGCTGGAAGGTGATTTTTCCATTCAGCGCGGCCCTGAGCAAAGCTGGATTGTAGCGCAGCGCATTCCTGCACAAGTGTGGAACATGGCGCAGGCCTACTTTGAAGAACTGGGCTATGCAATTGATGAAGAGCGTCCTCATGTAGGTGAGTTCACCACCACATGGCTGGCCGCTGCGGCTGCTTCTGAAAGCACTCGTGAAGCTCTGGGCCTGCAGAAGAATCAGGATAGCCGTTTCCGTGTACGCATCGAGCCAGGTGTACAGCGCAACACCAGTGAAATTTTTATTGATGCCGCCACCCGCAAGGGTAGTCGTGAATCTGCTTGGAGTGCAGGCAAAGGCATGTCCGAGGCAGGTTTGGCCCTGACCGGGCTGGAGCGCTTTTTCAACCAGGCCGGCAGCAAGGGACAAAGCTATTCACTGTTGGCCAGCCAGAGCTACGACGCACCGCGTCGTGTTGCCCTGATTGAAGCGGGTGAAGGTGGTTTGCAGGTGCTGCGTCTGGATGCAGGTTTGGAACAGGCCTGGTCCGGCGTCGGGCGAGCACTGAACGCAGCCGGTATCTATGTAGACGATATCGACCGTAGCCAGGGTGTGTATTACATTGACCTTGAACGCAAGATTGAGCAGAAAAAGCCGGGTTTTTTCAAACGCATGTTCACTTCGGAAAAGCGCCAGGCACAAAAAGTCTCGCAGCAGCAATATCGGGTCAAGCTGACACAAATCAGCCGTCAGGTGTTTGTCGGGGTTGAGCGCGAAGCTGGCCAGTTGGCAGATGCCGCGACCACCAACCGTATTTTGAGCAGCATCCAGACTCATTTGAACTGACGGGTCTGTAACCGCAAAACAGCAGGCGAACGATGTTCGCCTGTTTTTGTCTAGGGATAGCAACAAGTGACAGGAGCGGGTGCTGATGCAGTGGCCTGCTTCTGGTCTGGTCAGTTGAAAAATATGGTGCCGGGCTTCTTCACCGGTATCGGTTTGAGACTGTGGTGCCTGACAGCAAAGTACAGCGGGTTGCAGGTTGCAGTGTGCTGGCCCAGGCAAAGATTAAAAAATAATCCAGGAGTAACAGGTTCATGACGGCAGCATTCGTCCATTTGCGGGTACATAGTGAGTTTTCACTGGTGGACGGGCTGGTGCGCATCAAGCCTTTGGTCAAAGCACTGGATGCTGCCGGTATGCCGGCGGTGGCCATTACTGATCAAAGCAACCTGTTTGGTCTGGTCAAATTTTATAAGGCCGCGCGCAGCGGAGGCATCAAACCGATTTGTGGCGCTGATATCTGGCTGGCAGGGGAGGAGGCGGATGGACCACTCTCCCGAATGACCCTGCTGGCCATGGACGCCAAGGGCTATCGTAACCTGACCGAGCTGATTTCTCGTGGCTGGAGTGACGGGCAGCAGCAGGGTATCTCCGTGTTGCAGCGCGAGTGGGTGGCGGAAGCAGCGGAAGGCCTGATTGCCTTGTCAGGTGCGCGTGAAGGCGAAATTGGTCGTGCCCTGCTAAGCGGTGACAGTGACAAAGCCGATCAGCTATTGGAGTTTTGGCAGCACGTATTTCCGCAGCGCTTCTACCTCGAATTACAACGCACTTTTCGTCCCGGAGACGAGGAGCATGTGCATGCAGCCACGGAGCTGGCAGGGCGCAGGCAGGTGCCTGTGGTGGCGACCAATGATGTGCGTTTTTTGCAGCAGGAAGACTTTGAAGCACACGAAACCCGGGTCTGCATTGGTGAAGGACGGGTGCTGGATGATCCGCGCCGTCCACGCCTATATTCTGATCAGCAATACCTGAAAAGCCCGGAAGAAATGGCTGAACTGTTCAGTGATATACCTGAAGCGCTGGCCAATACGGTGGAAATTGCCCGCCGTTGCAACATTGAAATTCAACTCGGCACGCATTTCTTGCCGGATTTTCCGGTGCCTGAAGGTATGACCATTGACGAATATTTTCGTCACGTCTCGCATGAAGGACTGGAAGAGCGCCTGCAGACGGTGCTGCCACGGGAAACGCCGGACTACGAAAGCAAGCGTCAGGTGTATCTGGATCGCCTCAAGTTCGAGCTCGACATCATTATCCAGATGGGTTTTCCCGGCTACTTCCTGATCGTTATGGACTTTATCAAGTGGGCCAAGAACAACGGCGTGCCGGTAGGGCCGGGCCGGGGTTCCGGTGCGGGTTCACTGGTTGCCTATGTCCTGAAAATTACCGATCTGGACCCGCTGCAATACGACCTGCTGTTTGAGCGTTTCCTGAACCCGGAACGGGTTTCCATGCCCGACTTTGACGTTGACTTCTGTATGGATGGTCGCGACAGCGTAATCGAATACGTAGCGGATACCTACGGTCGTCAGGCAGTCAGCCAGATTGTGACGTTTGGCACCATGGCCGCCAAGGCCGTGGTGCGTGATGTGGCGCGGGTGCAGGGCAAGTCGTATGGTCTGGCTGACCGACTGTCCAAAATGATTCCGTTTGAAGTCGGCATGACGCTGGCCAAAGCGTTCGAGGCGGAAGAACAGCTGAGAGACTTCCTCAAGCATGATGAAGAAGCAGCCGAAATCTGGGAAATGGCGCTGAAACTGGAGGGTGTCTGCCGAGGCACGGGCAAGCACGCCGGTGGTGTCGTGATTGCGCCGACCAAGCTGACTGACTTTTCCGCGACCCTGTGTGATGAAGACGGCAGCGGCCTGGTCACCCAGTTTGACAAGGATGACGTCGAGTCGGCAGGTCTGGTCAAGTTTGACTTCCTCGGCTTGCGCACCCTGACCATCATCAAGTGGGCGCTGGAAACGATTAACGCCAAGCGGGCGCAGGCTGGTGAAGAACCGCTGAATATCGACCACATTCCGCTGGATGACAAGCCGACTTACCAGTTGCTGCAGCGGGCGGAGACCACAGCGGTATTCCAGCTGGAATCCCGCGGCATGAAAGAGCTGATCAAAAAGCTCAAGCCGGACTGCCTGGAAGACCTGATCGCACTGGTAGCGCTGTTTCGCCCCGGCCCTTTGCAGTCGGGCATGGTTGACGACTTTATCAACCGCAAACATGGTCGGGCCGAGCTGGCGTATCCGCATTCCGATTATCAGTACGAAGGGCTTAAGCCCGTATTGGCGCCGACTTATGGCATCATCCTGTATCAGGAACAGGTGATGCAAATTGCACAGGTGATGGCCGGTTACACCCTGGGTGGTGCCGACATGCTGCGTCGTGCCATGGGTAAAAAGCAGCCGGAAGAAATGGCGCAGCAACGTGGCCTGTTTGTGGAAGGTTGTGAAAAAAACAATATCAGTGCCGATCTGGCCGGTAACATTTTTGATCTGGTAGAAAAATTCGCCGGTTACGGTTTCAACAAGTCGCACTCGGCTGCTTATGGTCTGGTTTCCTATCAGACAGCTTGGCTGAAAAAACATTATCCGGCTGAATTTATGGCGGCAGTACTTTCCGCCGATATGGACAACACCGACAAGGTGGTCACTCTGATTGAAGAGTGTCGCGACATGAAGCTGCGTATTGTCGCGCCTGACGTCAACCACTCCAGTTTCAAATTTACCGTCAACTCCAGTGGTGAGGTGGTGTATGGGTTGGGAGCGATCAAGGGCGTAGGTGAAGGCCCGGTAGAAGCCATTGTTGAAGCGCATCAGCAGGACGAAGATTTTAAAGACCTGTTTGATTTTTGTGCGCGGGTTGATCTGAAACGCATCAACAAACGTACGCTGTACGCACTGGTTTCCAGTGGTGCACTGGACCGTTTGGGGCCGTTCTTCTCTGAGGAAGCCAAAGCCTACCAGGACGGCATTGACCGTAACCGGGCTGCGTTGATGGCGGCCATGGAAGAAGCCATCCAGGCAGCCGGGCAAGCTGCACGTGACCGCGAAAGCGGCAACATGGACCTGTTTGGCGGGCTATTTGCTGCCGAAGAAGAAGATGCTTATGCCGAGTACCGTAATGCCCGCCCGCTGACCCTGAAAGAACGGCTCAAAGGAGAGAAGGATACGCTGGGTCTGTACCTGACCGGTCACCCGATTGAAGAGTACGAGCAGGAAGTACGCCGCTTTGCCCGACAAAAAATCGTCGATCTGCGCCCTTCACGGGATGCACAAACAGTCGCCGGCCTGATCGTCGCCCAGCGTGTCATGCGCAATAAAAAAGGCGACAGAATGGCCTTTATTACCCTGGATGACCGTTCGGGCCGAATTGAAGCTTCACTGTTTGCCGAGGCATTCAATCAGGCGCACGGCCTGTTGCAGACTGATACCTTGGTTGTAGTTGAAGGTGAAGTCAGCCATGACGACTTCTCTGGTGGGTTAAGATTCAGGGCTCGCAGAGTGATGGGTCTGGAAGAGGCACGTACCAGCTTGGCAGAGAGCCTGCGTTTGCGGGTGAATGCTAGAATATTGCATGCCGAGAATATTGAACGCTTGCGCAATCTGTTGCAGCAATTCCACGGCAGTTGCCCAGTCAGTCTGGAATATGGCGGTGAGCAAGCGATTGCGGAGTTACAGCTAGACGAGTCGTGGCAGGTGGAGCCGGCAGATGGTCTGATTCAGGGGTTACGTGACCTGTTCGGCCATGACAACGTCTTTTTGGTTTACCGCTAAAGATTTTATCAGCACCTTTTTAGGCCATGGCCGGAAGGTACTGCCATAGACCCCCTGACAGGCAGCGGGTCATAAACAGAGTTGGATGACACATGAACCCGAATTTTCTCGACTTTGAACAACCTATCGCCGATTTGCAGGCGAAAATTGAAGAATTGCGTTTGGTGGGTAGCGATAACGACCTGAACATCAGTGACGAAATTGCCCGCCTGGAAGAAAAAAACAAAACCCTGACCAAAAATATCTTCTCCGATCTGGACAGTTGGCAGATTGCGCGAATGGCGCGTCATCCGCAACGGCCTTATACGCTGGATTATATTGACTATCTGTTTACCGAATTTGAAGAGCTGCACGGTGACCGACATTTTGCCGACGATGCTGCGTTGGTCGGTGGTATTGCCCGTTTTGAAGGCATTCCGGTGATGGTCATTGGTCACCAAAAAGGTCGTGAAGTACGCGAGAAAGTGCGCCGCAACTTTGGAATGCCGCGTCCAGAGGGTTATCGCAAAGCCTGTCGCCTGATGGAAATGGCCGAACGCTTCAAATTGCCAATCCTGACCTTCATTGATACGCCCGGTGCTTACCCCGGTATTGATGCTGAAGAGCGTGGCCAGAGTGAGGCAATTGCCTGGAACCTGCGCGTCATGTCCCGTCTGAAAACTCCCATTATTTCTACCGTGATTGGCGAGGGTGGTTCCGGCGGTGCGCTGGCCATTGGTGTTTGTGACCGTTTGAACATGCTGGAATATTCCACTTATGCGGTAATTTCACCGGAAGGCTGTGCGTCCATTTTGTGGCGTAGCGCAGAAAAAGCTCCCGAAGCAGCCGAAGCCATGGGTATTACTGCCGAGCGTCTGGCCGGCTTGGGCATTGTTGACCATGTTATTGAAGAACCGCTGGGCGGTGCCCATCGCGACATGGCTGCGATGGCTGCACAAATTCGCAAAACCCTCAGTGCTCAGCTGGCCGAGCTGCAAGGACTGAACGATGAGGAGCTGCTGGAGCAGCGTTATGAAAAACTGATGAGCTTTGGCGTTAGCCAGAACTAAACAGGCAGCCAGCGTGGTATTACTGCCACGCTGGCATGTTTATGGCCGGGTTGTTGTTTGATTCCCTGCGCTCGTCCCTAGACGACTTTCAGCAAGCTACCGGCTGGTGTGTAGCCTTTTCTGGCGGGTTGGATTCTACCGTTCTGCTGCATAGTCTGGCGTTATATGCCGGGCGCTTCCCCTGTCCGCCATTGCGGGCGATTCATATTCATCATGGTTTGCAAGCGGCGGCTGATAGCTGGCCTGAGCATTGTCGTGCCGTTTGTGCCGCCTTGAATATCCCGCTGCAGGTTATTTATGTGGAGGTGGGCGAGCAGGCCAGTGTTGAACAGGCTGCGCGTGATGCCAGATACCAAGCGTTTGCTGCCAGCCTGCAGCCCGGTGAAGTGCTGATGCTGGGGCAGCATCAGGATGATCAGGCAGAGACCCTCGTCTTGCGCTTGATGCGTGGCTCGGGAGTAGCCGGATTGCAAGGCATGCCGCTGTCACGGGAACTGGCCGCCGGACGTTTGCTGCGTCCGTTACTGGGAATCAGTCGCCAACAGCTTCAGACTTACGCAAAGCAGCATGAGCTGAACTGGATTGAAGATCCCAGTAATCAGGCTGATGACTATGACCGCAATTTTTTGCGTAACCGGGTGATGCCGTTGTTGCAGGAGCGCTGGCCGGCAGTTGCTCCAGTGTTGCAACGTACCGCCGGGCATATGCAGGAAGCGCAGCAACTGCTGGATGAGCTGGCCTTGCAAGATTTGCAGCAAACTCGGGCTGAGGTGCACGCGGGCGGCGTGGAGTTACCAGCATTGCAGCTGAACCGGGTGCGTCAGCTGTCTTTTGCCCGCCAGAAAAATTTGCTGCGCCACTGGCTGGCTGATAAGGGCAGAGCAGCAGACACTGCCCACTGGCAGGGCTGGCAGGGTTTGTTGAATGCCGCTCCGGACAGCGAGCCGCTTTGGCAGCTGGAGCATGGAACACTGCAGCGCTACCGGCAGCTGGTCTATTGGGTGCCTGACGGCTGGCGCAAAAGCCCGCAGCCATTGCGGCTGACAATCGACAAGGCAGGTATGTATCCGCTTGACAATAATGGACAGCTTTGCATTCAGGGTGATCTCCCGGCTCCCGTGACGGTGCGCTATCGGCAGGGTGGCGAGCGTATGCGTTTGCCCGGGCGGGGCGGGCGCGACCTGAAACGATTGCTGCAAGAGCATAGCATTGTGCCCTTTGTGCGGCAGCGCTTACCGCTGCTGTTTTATCAGGATGAGCTGGTAGCGATTGCCGGTTTGCCAGAGTTGCGGGCCGATGGCTGGCAACAGTTACAGATAGGCTGGAGCCTAACGCAAAATGGCTGATTTTTCCCGTCATCCGTTTGAGTCAGACACACCTTTAGCGTAAACTGTTTACCCGTCTTGAGTGGCTGGCCCTGGAGTCGATTTGGGGTGTCTGTGGCAGCGTTGTTGCAGAACAGCACGCTATTTTTTGGGCGTTTGACCGCCTTATTGTATATCCAGGGTTATCTATGACGCGCTATATCTTCGTCACCGGCGGTGTTGTTTCTTCATTGGGAAAAGGCATTGCCGCAGCCTCTTTGGCCGCTATTCTTGAAGCGCGCGGCCTGAAAATCACCATGATGAAGCTCGACCCCTATATCAACGTGGATCCGGGCAACATGAGCCCATTCCAGCATGGTGAAGTATTTGTGACCCATGACGGGGCTGAAACTGACCTGGATCTGGGCCACTACGAGCGTTTTTTACGTACCCGCATGACCCGTGACAACAGTTTTACCACTGGCCGCGTCTACGAAGAAGTGCTGCGTCGTGAGCGTCGCGGGGATTATCTGGGTGCAACCATTCAGGTGATTCCGCATATCACCAACGAGATCAAGCGCCGCATCATCAAAGGTGCCGGCGATGCCGACATCGCCCTGATCGAAATTGGCGGTACTGTTGGAGATATCGAATCCCAGCCGTTTCTGGAAGCGATTCGCCAGTTGCGGGTGGAAGTAGGAGCCAAGCGTGCAATGCTGATGCACCTGACTTTGGTGCCCTACATTGCTACTGCTGGCGAGACCAAAACCAAGCCAACCCAGCACTCGGTCAAGGAGCTGCGTTCCATTGGCTTGCAGCCGGATATTCTGGTGTGCCGCTCCGAGGTGAATATCGATTTGGGCTCGCGCCGCAAGATTGCCCTATTCACCAATGTTGAAGAGCGTGCGGTAATCAGCCTGCAAGACGTTGATACCATTTATAAAATCCCCGGTATCCTGCATGCGCAGGGTGTGGATGACATCGTGCTGGAGCGCTTTGGCATGGAGGCGGACACTGCCGACCTGAGCGAGTGGGATCGCGTGATTGAAGCCAAGCTGAATCCGAAAAAAGAAGTCACGATTGCCATGGTTGGCAAATATATGGAGCTGCTGGATGCCTACAAATCGCTGATTGAGGCGATGAGCCACGCTGGCATCCACACCGACACCCGGGTGAAGTTGCGTTATATTGACTCTGAAGACATTGAAAGCAAAGGCACAGCGGTGCTGGAAGACGTGGATGCCATTCTGGTGCCCGGCGGTTTTGGTTTGCGCGGTGTAGAAGGTAAAATTAAAACGGTTCAGTTTGCCCGCGAAAACAAGATTCCATACCTCGGTATTTGTCTGGGTATGCAAGTGGTTGTCATTGAGTACGCCCGCAATGTGCTGGGCTGGGCTGGTGCCAATTCGACGGAGTTCGACAGTAATAGCGAGTATCCGGTAGTCGGCCTGATTTCCGAGTGGCAGAGCGGACATGTGGTGCATCCCGTACGCCATGATGGTGAAGAAGACCGTGCTGCCAGCATGCGACTGGGCGCACAACTCTGTCGTCTGGAAGAAGGCAGCTTGCTGGCGCAAAGCTATGGCGTCAGTGAAGTGGAAGAACGCCATCGCCACCGTTACGAAGTCAACACCAGCCTGCTGGAGCCGCTGCAGAGCGCGGGTCTCAAGGTGTCTTCCTGGTCGGAAGATGGTCAGCTGGTGGAAGCGGTCGAGATTAGCGAGCATCCGTGGTTTGTAGCCTGTCAGTTCCACCCCGAATTTACCTCTACTCCGCGTGACGGCCACCCGCTGTTCAGCAGCTTCGTCAAGGCGGCCTTGCAGTATCAGGGAGCAAACAAGGCATGAGCCAAAAAACCATTCGCGTCGGCCAGATCGACATCAGCAACGACAGGCCGTTTGTCCTGTTCGGCGGCATTAACGTGCTGGAATCGCGTGATCTGGCCATGCAGGCCTGTGAAGAATATGTTCGAGTGACCGAAAAGCTCGGCATTCCTTATGTATTCAAGGCCAGCTTTGACAAGGCCAACCGATCCTCTATCAACTCGTTTCGTGGACCGGGGCTGGACGAAGGGCTGAAAATTTTTCAGGAAATCAAAAACACTTTTAATGTGCCGGTAATTACCGATGTGCATGAGCCGTATCAGGCGCAGCCGGTGGCAGAAGTGTGTGACATCATCCAGCTGCCTGCTTTCTTGTCGCGTCAAACTGATCTGGTGGTGGCGATGGCAAAAACCGGTGCCGTCATCAACATTAAAAAAGCCCAGTTTCTGGCACCGCAGGAAATGCGTCACATCCTTGCCAAATGTGAGGAAGCAGGCAATGACCAGCTGATTCTGTGTGAGCGCGGCAGCTCGTTTGGTTACAACAATCTGGTTGTGGACATGCTCGGCTTTGGCATCATGAAGCAGTTTGATTACCCGGTGTTTTTTGACGTGACCCATTCATTGCAAATGCCGGGTGGCCGTGCTGACTCAGCTGGTGGTCGTCGTGCCCAGGTGACTGATCTGGCCAAAGCCGGCATGAGTCAGGGCTTGGCAGGGCTGTTTCTGGAAGCACACCCTGACCCGGACAAAGCCCTGTGTGACGGCCCTTGTGCCTTGCGTCTGGACAAGCTCGAACCTTTTTTAACCCAGCTCAAGCAGCTGGATGATTTGATCAAAAGTTTCCCGACGGTGGAAACTGCCTGATTTTTGATTCTCGATGGAGTAATGCAACAGATGGCCAAGATTATTGACATCAAGGGACGTGAAGTCCTCGATTCGCGCGGCAACCCGACCGTTGAAGCGGACGTGATTCTGGAAGGCGGTATTGTCGGTAGCGCGTGCGCTCCGTCGGGTGCTTCCACTGGCTCCCGCGAAGCGCTGGAGTTGCGTGATGGCGATAAGTCCCGTTATCTGGGCAAGGGTGTGCTGAAGGCAGTAGCCAACGTTAACGGCCCGATTCGTGAGGTTTTGCTGGGACAGGATGCAGTTGACCAGCAAAAACTCGACCGTCTCATGATTGAACTGGACGGTACCGAAAACAAGGGCAAACTGGGTGCCAACGCCATTCTGGCAGTATCCCTGGCGGCAGCCAAGGCAGCGGCACAAGCCAAGGGTGTTCCCTTGTATGCGCACATTGCCGACCTGAACGGCACGCCTGGTGTTTACTCCATGCCGGTACCGATGATGAACATCATTAACGGTGGTGAGCATGCCGACAATAACGTCGACATTCAGGAGTTCATGGTGCAGCCGGTGGGTGCCAAAACTTTCGCTGATGCATTGCGGATGGGTGCGGAAATTTTCCACCACCTGAAAGCTGTGCTGCAGGCGCGTGGTCTGAATACCGCGGTGGGCGATGAGGGTGGTTTTGCGCCCAACCTTGAGTCCAACGAAGCTGCACTGGCTGCCATTGCTGAAGCGGTAGCCAATGCTGGTTATACCCTGGGTGATGACGTGACGCTTGCACTGGACTGCGCGGCCACCGAGTTCCACAAAGAAGGCAAATACGATCTGGCGGGCGAAGGGAAGGTGTTTGACGCTACCGGTTTTGCCGATTATCTGGCTGGTTTGGCCGAGCGTTATCCGATCATTTCCATTGAAGACGGTATGGACGAGTCCGACTGGGCTGGCTGGAAAGTACTGACCGACAAAATTGGCGATAAGGTACAGCTGGTTGGTGACGATCTGTTTGTGACCAACACCAAAATTTTCAAACGTGGCATTGACGAAAAAATTGGTAACTCGATTCTGATCAAGTTCAATCAGATCGGTTCCCTGACTGAAACTCTGGAAGCCATCCAGATGGCCAAGGCGGCCGGTTTTACTGCGGTGATTTCGCACCGCTCCGGTGAAACTGAGGACGCAACCATTGCCGACCTGGCAGTGGGTACTGCAGCTGGCCAGATCAAGACGGGTTCGCTGTGCCGATCCGACCGTGTGGCCAAGTACAACCAGCTGTTGCGTATCGAAGAGCAGCTGGGCGGCAGTGCGCCTTACAAAGGCCGTGCCGAGTTCCGTAGCTGATACGGGACACTAACCGTCAATCAGTTCCGAGGGCAGCCCTGTGCTGCCCTTTTCTGTCATCGGCTGCGTTGTCATGAAAAAACCTTCCCTGATTATTGTTGCCATACTGACACTGCTGTTGGCCGCAGTGCAGTACAGGCTATGGCTTGGTGAGGGCGGTATTGCCGAGGCGCAACGTCTGCAAGCGCAAATTGCCGAACAGCAAGCCGAGAATGAACGCTTGCTGGAGCGCAACCGGGTGATGGAAGCCGAGGTGATGGAACTGAAGCAGGGACTGGAAACCGTAGAAGAGCGTGCGCGGCATGAGCTGGGCATGGTCAGGGAAGGAGAGACCCTGTATCTGTTGATGGAGTAGGCTGATGAAATTTTGGCTGATCGTTCCGGCAGCCGGTATTGGCTCGCGCATGCAGGCGGACCGGCCCAAGCAGTATCTGCAAGTGGCTGGCAAAAGCATTCTTGAGCATACGCTGGAGGTGTTTGTGGGGCATCCGCAGTTGCAGCGTATTGTTCTGCCGCTTGCCGGACATGACCGCTGGTGGCCGGATTTACCGCTGGCTGCCCATCCACAAATTGTTACCGTAGAAGGTGGTCGTGAACGTGCTGACTCGGTACTGGCCGGTTTGCGGGCCTTGCCAACGCTGGGTGCTGCTGCCAGCGACTGGGTGCTGGTGCATGATGCCGCCCGTCCACTGCTGCATGCAGAGGACTTACAATGCTTGCTCGACACTGTGCAAGATGATCCGGTAGGCGGCTTGCTGGCCTGTCAGGCCAGAGATACCCTCAAGCTGGCGGATGCCGATGGCCGTAGCCAGCGCACTTTGCCACGAGAGCAAATTTGGCATGCCCTGACTCCGCAAATGTTTCGTTTGCAGTCGCTGACCGAAGCGCTGGCAGCAGCGCTGGAGGCTGGTGTGGCCATCACGGACGAGGCCTCGGCAATGGAGTGGCAAGATTATGCCCCCCGTCTGGTGCCCGGACGCAGTGACAATATCAAGGTGACCCGGCCGGAAGACATGCAGCTGTTGGCAGCGTTGCATTCGGGCCGGCAGGTTGGCCAGGATGCCTGAAGTAGAAACAAGGCAGCTTAGCTGGCGGGTCATTCGCCAGCTGGCGCTGCAGCACAAGCGCAAAATCGTGCTGGCCAATATTCTGGCCGTGCTGGCCACGCTGGCCAGCGTTCCCATTCCGTTATTGTTGCCCTTGCTGGTTGATGAGGTTTTGTTGCAACAACCGGGCAAGGCAATTCCTTTCTTGCAGGGTGTATTGCCAGCTGGCTGGGCTGTTCCACTGGGCTTTATTGGTAGTTTGTTGCTGGTTACCCTGGTGCTGCGCGTCTGCTCTCTGGTGTTTAACGTATGGCAGGGCAAGCTGTTTACCCAGCTGGCCAAAGGGATTGTGTTTCAGCTGCGTACGTTATTGCTGGGGCGGCTGGAGCGTATTGCGATGGCTGAGTATGAAAGCCTTGGCAGTGGTTCAGTGGCAGCGCACCTGATCACTGATCTGGATACGCTGGACACTTTTATTGGTGAAACCCTGAGCCGCTTTCTGGTGGCCTTGCTGACGCTGTGTGGTACGGCAGCGATCCTGCTCTGGATGCATTGGCAGCTGGCGTTGCTGATTTTATTGCTGAATCCGTTTGTGGTGTTTGCCACGGTTAAGCTGGGCAAGCAGGTCAAATTGCTGAAGAAACAGGAAAATGATAGTACAGCCCGCTTTACCCAGGCGCTGACCGAGACGCTGGATGCCATTCATGAAGTGCGTACTGGCGGTCATCAAGGCTATTTCTTTGGCCGGCTGCGGGCGCGTGCAGCCGAGGCGCGGGACTTTGCCGTTGCCAGCAAGTGGAAAACCGAAGCGGCGATGCGGGCCAGCGGTTTGATGTTTCAGTTTGGCATTGATGTATTTCGTGCCGTTGCGATGCTGACGGTGCTGATGTCTGACCTGAGTATCGGACAGATGCTGGCAGTATTCAGTTACCTGTGGTTCATGATCGGACCGGTCGAGCAGCTGCTGAACCTGCAATATGCACTCTATGGTGCCAATGGTGCCATGCAGCGACTTAACCAATTGCTGGCTTGCAAGGATGAGACTGACTGGCCGGCGCGTGTTGATCCGTTTGTCGGTTCGGATGGTGTTGAGCTAGAGGTGTGCAACCTGCATTTTGCTTACCGTGATGAACCGGTGCTAAGAGGGATGAGCTTCAAGATTGCAGCCGGAGAAAAGGTCGCCCTGGTGGGTGTCAGTGGTGGTGGCAAGAGTACGCTGGTACAGCTGTTGTTTGGCTTGTACCGGCCCGGTAGTGGTGAAATTCTGTATAACGGGGTGCCGATTGAGGAAATTGGTCTGGCCGGGGTACGCGATAATCTTGCAGTGGTGTTGCAGTCACCCGCGTTGTTCAATGCCAGTATTCGTGAAAACATTTTGTTGGGTCGCGCTGATGACGATGAACAGTGCTGGCAAGCGCTGGAAGTGGCGCAGCTGGCAGAGTATGTACGTGGTTTGCCGCAAGGGCTGAATACGGTTGTGGGGCGTGCTGGTGTGCGCCTGTCGGGTGGCCAGCGCCAGCGTCTGGCGATTGCGCGTATGGTGCTGGCAGATCCGGCCATGGTCATTCTTGATGAAGCCACTTCGGCGCTGGACAGCCGAACTGAGCAGGCGGTACACACGGCCTTGCAGGCGTTTTTACAAGGGCGCACCACACTGATTATTGCCCACCGCCTTACGGCCGTGCGTCAGGCGGACAGGGTTCTGGTATTAGCCGACGGGCAGGTGGTGGAGCAGGGCGAACATCAGGACCTGCTTGCCGGTGATGGCCTGTATGCGCGGTTGTATGGCATCAATCCGGATTAATTATCGCAGTCCGGGCAGAGTAATCAGTAGCTAAACGCATCTGTCAGAGAATAATTTTCTGCCAACAGTTGACATTGACGGGCCGGATGCTTAATATGCGCTCCGTCCAAACGAGTTGGGGCTATAGCTCAGCTGGGAGAGCGCTTGCATGGCATGCAAGAGGTCCGCGG
>CAZBXG010000004.1:3126-49875 GCA_964495925.1 uncultured Thiopseudomonas sp. | reverse complement strand
GACATGAGCGTCTAGCAGTAGGAATCCCCGTCCTTTAGGTCGGGGAGGATGTCAAAATCAGACAAATCGTCCGTTCAGCTCGCTGGCGGGTGTGCCTTGTGCCAGTCCGGTAAACTGGCCTTGCTCGGCAATTTGCCGGGCAGCTTGTAAAAAACCATGCCAGGCTGTGCGTGCCAGTGCGCCACCTACGCTGATGCGGCGTACACCCAGCTGTGCAAGTTCGGCAACGCACAAGTCGGAATCCCAGCCGATCAGCACATTAACAGGCTTTGGGGCAACGGCTGCTACTACAGCGACAATCTGTTCGCGGGTACGAATACCGGGGGCATATAAGCAGTCGGCACCCGCTTTGGCGTAGGCCTGCAGGCGCAGCAGGCAGTCATCCAGGTCAGGCTGGCCAACAAAGAAGTGTTCGGCCCGCCCGGTCAGCACTATGTCGGAGCCAGAGGCGTCGATTGCTTCCCGTGCTGCGTACAGCCGTTCCAGAGACTCTTCGAGCGAGCGTAATGGCGCTTCGGGGTGGCCGGTGGAGTCTTCAATCGACAGGCCGGCTACACCGGTTTGTAGTGCCAGCCCGACATTTTTGTATACATCTTCTGCGGTATTGGCAAAACCACTTTCAAAATCCGCGTTGACTGGCAGCTCACTTATATTAGACAGCTGTCGCAGGTGCTCCAGCGTAGACTCCAGTCCCAGTTGCCCGTCGGCGTATCCCTGGCTCCAGGCATGACCGGCACTGGTGCTGGCCAGAGCCTTGAAGCCCATTTGCGCGAGTACCTTGGCGCTACCCGGGTCCCAGGGGTTGGGCATGACAAAACAGCCGGTTTGATGCAGTGTGCGAAACTCTATTCGTTTTTGCATGCTTGTTGTCGGCATGACTGGCTCCTGTCACAAAGCGTTTGCTATTAGATATGAGTTGCCTGATTGGTTATGTTTCAGTGGGTTGGAGGGAGGGTTCTGCAGTTGCAGGTTCGGTTGTCGGATTTTTCTGATGATTTGCTATGCCAAACGGGATATGCACCATCGGAATACCCGATTGGCCGGCCTGCAGGTGGCTGAGCTGATCATCAAAGAAAATATGTGGTTTTAGTACGTCAAGCACGCGCAACTTTTCCATGCCGCCCAAAAAGAACGCTTCGTCAGTTTCCACGCCCCAGTCGCGCAGCGTGGTTAACACCCGTTCGTGAGCCGGTGCGCCGCGAGCCGTGACAATCGAGACACGAAGGATTTTTCCTTGCTCTTGTTGTAGCACAGGCAGCTCACGCTCCAGCTGTTGCAGATGTGACAGTTTGCGAAACAGATTGGCCAGCGGGCCAGGGCTGTGAGGAATGTCCTGTTTTTTTAGTTCGTGGGCCTGGAATGTGGCCAGATCATTGGTTTTGTAGACGGCTTCAGACTCGTCGTCGGCGATCACGCCATCGAAGTCAAATGCCACGCGTAGCTCCAGATCCTGCTCGTTATCCTCGACCGTTCCGGGTAATACCAGTCCGGCAGGAAAGCCGTTGGCAATGGCTTGCTCGACATCCGTCTGGTTGGCGCTGAGAAAGAGGGAGGCATTAAATGCGTCAATAAACTCATGCGGCGAACCACCGCCGAGAAAGGCAGCCCGGGTAATTTCAAGACCATAGTGCTCGATGGAACGAAAGACTCGCAGGCCGGTTTCCGGTGAGTTGCGTGACAACAGCACCACCTCGACAGGCTGCAGCTCGGGAAATACCTGATTGATTGATAGAAAACGACGGATAAAAGGAAAGGCTACTCCCTTGGGCAGTCTCTTGTTCAGGTGTTTTTGCTGATATTTACGGTATGCTGCCACGCCTTCTTGCTCAAACACCTGGTTGGAGTCTGACAAGTCAAACAGGGCACTGGAGGCGACACCGATGACCAGCTTGTCCTGTATGGGGTAGCTCATGCAAACTCCTGTTAATTTGTCCGGCAGGGAAAATATAGTTTTTAGCCAAGGCGATGGTGGCAGACAAGAGAGTAAATAATGGCTGCTTGGTGGCCAGGAAGCCAGTAATACAATGCCTGCTTGAATATTCGGTCAATTAGCTATAGAATTCCTCAGTCAAATTTTAGCAAGCGTTTGGCTGATGCATGACTGTCGGTGAAAACGCAGGAAAAACAAGGCATTGCAGCTACTGCTTGATAACAAGATGTTTATCGAGTGGATGGAATTCAAAGGGCTGCAATATTTCGGCGTAAAGCCAAATCCGGAGAGAGAATAATCAGACGAGATATGAGACAAGACAGACGTTCAGCCCCCAAGGCACCGATTAACGAAAACATTACTGCCCGTGAAGTACGCCTGATTGGCGCTGACGGGGAACAAGTCGGGATCGTCTCGATTGACGAAGCACTGGCTATCGCCGAAGAGGCAAAGCTGGATCTGGTTGAGATTTCCCCGGACGCACAGCCGCCCGTATGTCGCATTATGGACTACGGCAAGCATCTGTTTGAGCGCAAGAAGCAACAGGCTCAGGCGCGCAAAAATCAGAAGCAAATCCAGATTAAAGAAGTCAAGTTTCGCCCAGGGACGGACGTAGGGGATTATCAGGTAAAACTACGCAACCTGATACGTTTCCTTGAAGACGGGGACAAAGCCAAGGTTTCCTTGCGATTCCGCGGCCGCGAAATGGCCCACCAGGAGCTGGGCATGGAACTGCTCAAACAGGTTGAAAAAGACCTGGAAGAGTACGGTTCCGTGGAACAGCATCCGAAGATGGAAGGACGCCAGCTGATCATGGTCATCGCCCCCAAAAAGAAAAAGTAACCCCAACAGATTGCTTGCAATCCGGGCAATGACAGGCCCCAAGGTTACTGCTGTTAATTACTTTGAATGCGGAGTTCAAACATGTCAAAAATGAAAACCAAAAGTGGTGCCAAGAAGCGTTTCAAGGCCACTGCAAACGGCTTCAAGCACAAGCATGCTTTCAAAAGCCACATCTTGACCAAAATGACCACCAAGCGTAAGCGTCAGCTGCGCGGTTGCAGCCAGGTGCATCCTTCGGATGTTGCCAGCGTTGAACGCATGTTGCGTGTTCGTTAATTCAGGTCGAGGAGATAAAGTATGGCTCGTGTAAAACGTGGTGTTCAGGCTCGCGCCCGTCACAAAAAAGTTCTGAAGCTGGCAAAAGGTTACTATGGTGCGCGTTCACGCGTATTCCGCGTAGCCAAACAAGCTGTTATCAAGGCTGGTCAGTATGCGTATCGTGACCGTCGTCAGCGTAAGCGTCAATTCCGCGCTCTGTGGATTGCCCGTATCAACGCTGGTGCCCGTGTTAACGGTTTGTCTTACAGCCGTTTCATTGCAGGTCTGAAAAAGGCTTCCATTGAAATCGACCGTAAAGTACTGGCTGATCTGGCAGTGAACGAAAAAGCAGCGTTTAGCGCCATTGTTGAGAAAGCCAAAGCCTCTCTGGCCTAAGGTTATCGCAACACAGCGACAGTTGTGATTTCTGATAAGGGAAGGGCCATGGCTCTTCCCTTATTTCGTTATAAAACCGGTTAATTGTCCGAGCTGCTTGCAAAGAAGGGACAGAGCGCTTTGCAAGCATCTCTGTGGAGTCATCATGGAAAATCTGGAACAACAGGTCAGCCAGGCACTGGCGGCCATTGCCGCAACCGATAGCGTGCAGGCACTTGAACAGCTGCGTGTGCAGTATCTGGGCAAAAAAGGCGAGTTTACTTTGCTGATGCGTCAACTGGGCAGTTTGTCTGCCGAGGAGCGGCCGCAAGCTGGAGCGGTGATCAACACTGCCAAAGAGAAAGTGCAAGATGCACTGAACAGCCGCAAGCAATTGCTGGAACAAGCAGCGCTGAATGCCAAGCTGGCAGCAGAAACCCTTGATGTAACCTTGCCCGGGCGCGGTCAGCAATCCGGCGGTTTGCATCCGGTGACCCGCACCATGGAGCGCATTGAGCAGTTTTTTGCCCGAATTGGTTATGACGTGGCAGAAGGCCCCGAGGTAGAAGACGATTACCACAACTTCGAGGCGCTGAATATCCCTGATCATCACCCGGCAAGGGCGATGCACGACACCTTTTATTTTAATGCCAACATGTTGCTGCGTACGCACACCTCGCCAGTGCAGGTACGCACCATGGAGAGCCAGCAACCCCCCATTCGTATTGTGTGTCCGGGCCGGGTGTACCGCTGCGACTCGGACATTACCCACTCGCCGATGTTTCACCAGGTGGAAGGTTTGCTGATTGACGAAGACGTCAACTTTGCTGACCTGAAAGGCACCATCGAAGAGTTTTTGCGTGTGTTTTTCGAAAAAGATCTCGCGGTACGTTTTCGTCCGTCATTTTTTCCTTTCACCGAGCCTTCTGCCGAAGTCGACATGCAGTGCGTGATGTGCAGCGGCGATGGCTGCCGTGTGTGCAAGCAAACCGGCTGGCTGGAGGTGATGGGCTGCGGCATGGTGCATCCGAACGTGCTGCGCATGTCCGGTATTGATACTGAACGCTATCGTGGTTTTGCTTTTGGCATGGGTGTTGAACGACTGGCCATGCTGCGTTATGGCGTCAACGATTTACGCCTGTTCTTCGATAATGATCTGCGCTTTTTGGCGCAATTCCGTTAATTGATGATTTGAGGAGAACAGAATGAAATTTAGTGAACAGTGGTTGCGTAGCCTGGTCAATCCCCAGGTCAGTCGTGATGAATTGGTGGCCCGCCTGTCCATGTCCGGCCTGGAAGTGGATGGAGTTGAACCGGTTGCAGGTGATTTTAGCGGCGTAGTGGTTGGCGAGATACTGGAATGTGGCCAGCACCCGGATGCCGACAAACTCAGCCTGTGTCTGGTCAGTGATGGCGAGCAGCAAGTGCAGGTAGTGTGCGGTGCGCCAAATGCGCGTGCCGGTCTGAAAGTGGCTTTTGCCCGCGTCGGTGCGGTATTGCCCGGCGACTTTAAAATCAAAAAGGCCAAGCTGCGTGGTGTCGAGTCTTTCGGCATGCTGTGCTCGGGTGATGAGCTGAAAATCAGCGATGATCAAAGCGGCATCATGGAGCTGCCTGCAGATGCCCCGGTAGGCCAGTGCCTGCGTGAATACCTGGACCTTGATGATGTTTGTATCGAGGTGGATCTGACCCCCAACCGCGGTGACTGCCTGTCCCTGACCGGGTTGGCCCGTGAGGTGGGTGCGCTGTACAACATGGCGGTCAGCCATCCGCAAATTGATCAGGTAGCGGCCAGCCACCAAGAAACTGTTAGCGTTGAGCTGCTGGCAGCGGATGCTTGTCCGCGTTATGTCGGCCGTGTGATCCGCAATGTTGATCTGAGCCGTGCTACTCCGGCCTGGATGGTTAGCCGACTGGAACGCAGCGGCGTGCGCAGTATTGATCCGGCGGTCGATGTTACCAACTATGTGATGCTTGAGCTGGGCCAGCCCATGCATGCCTTTGACCTTGAGCAGGTTCGTGGCGGAATTCGCGTACGCATGGCTGAACAAAACGAAGCTTTGACGCTGCTGGATGGCCAAAAAATCAAACTCAATAGCGATACGCTGGTCATTGCCGACCACGAGCGAGCACTGGCGATTGCTGGTGTCATGGGTGGCGAAGACAGTGGCGTCAATATAGAAAAAACCAGCAGCCTGTTTCTGGAGAGTGCTTTCTTTGCACCCATTGCGGTTGCCGGCAAGGCACGCAACTACGGCTTGCATACAGATGCGTCCCATCGCTTTGAGCGTGGTGTTGACTGGCAGCTGGCCGAGCGAGCCATGCAGCGCGCTACCCGGCTGCTGCTGGATATTGTCGGTGGTGAAGCCGGGCCAATCATTGATGCCTGCTTGGCTGAAAGCCTGCCAAAAACAGGGCAGGTCCAGCTACGCGCCAATGAGGTCAACACCATGTTTGGCCTGGAATTGTCTGACAGCGAAATTGAACAGCTGCTTAAGCCGCTGGGTCTGGAGCTGAATAGTGCGGGGACAGGGCTATGGCAGGTTGCAGTACCCAGCCATCGTTTTGATATCAGCATTGAAGTTGACCTGATTGAGGAAGTCGGTCGCCTGTATGATTACGACCGCCTGCCGGTTCGCTATCCAGCAGCACGATTGGCTCCGCAGCCGAGAAGTGAAGCACGTGCCGAGCTGGCTGTGCTGCGCCGGTTGCTGGCTGCGCGCGGTTATCAGGAAGCTGTGACTTACAGTTTTATTGACGCAGACAGTTATGCACTATTTAGTCAGCAAGAGCCACTGACACTGGCCAACCCGATTTCTGCTGAATTGTCCTGCATGCGCTCTTCTTTGTTGCCCGGTTTGCTTAAGGCACTGGCTCATAACCTGAATCGGCAGCAGTCGCGGGTGCGCCTGTTTGAAAGCGGCCTGCGTTTTGTTGGCCAGGTGGATGGTTTGCAGCAGGAACCCATGCTGGCTGGCGTTATCACTGGCTTGCGTTTGCCAGAAGCCTGGTCCCATGGAAAAGATAAAGTTGATTTTTACGACCTGAAAGGCGACGTTGAGGCAGTACTGTCCTCTGCCGGCAGCTTCAGCGAGTTCAGCTTTACACCAGCACAACGAGAAGGGTTCCACCCGGGCCAGTGTGCGGCGGTTGAGCGTAACGGCAAGATTGTCGGTTATCTGGGAGCCTTGCATCCGCAGGCAGCTGTCGCGCTGGATATCGACCAGGCTGTGTTGATGTTTGAGCTGGAGCTGGCCGGTATTCAGTCCGGTCGTTTGCCAGCTTTCAGCGAGCTGTCCCGTTTCCCCGAGGTACGCCGGGACTTTGCCTTGGTGGTGAATGCAGATGTTTCGGCAGCAGCCGTGATTGGCAGCATGCAGGAGCAGGCAGGAGAGTGGTTGAACGAAGCCCGCCTGTTTGATGTCTACCAAGGACAAGGCGTTGAACCGGGACATAAAAGCCTGGCTCTGGGCTTGACCTGGCAGCATCCATCACGCACTCTAACTGACGAAGAAATCAACGCTACCGTTGAACAGATGCTGCAAACATTGAGTGACGAATTTGGGGCAACCCTAAGGAAGTGATATCCATGAGCGCGTTAACCAAGGCTGATATGGCTGAAAACCTGTTTTTCGAGCTGGGCATCAATAAGCGGGAGGCCAAAGAATTGGTCGATCTGTTTTTTGAGGAAATACGCGCTTCTTTGGAAAATAACGAGCCGGTGAAAATCTCCGGCTTTGGTAACTTCGAGTTGCGTGACAAGCGCCAGCGTCCTGGACGGAATCCAAAAACTGGTGAAGAAGTGCCCATTAGCGCGCGCCGTGTGGTGACTTTTCGTCCAGGCCAAAAACTGAGGGAGCGGGTAGACAGCCATGCTGGAAGCCAGTCATAACAATGAATTACCGGCGATTCCGGGCAAGCGCTATTTTACCATCGGTGAGGTAAGTGACCTGTGCGGTGTCAAACCGCATGTGTTGCGTTATTGGGAGCAAGAGTTTGAGCAGCTGGCTCCGGTAAAGCGTCGTGGCAATCGCCGTTACTATCAGCACCACGACGTTATGATGATTCGCCAGATCCGTAGTTTGCTTTATGATCAGGGTTTCACTATTGGTGGTGCGCGACAGCGCCTGAGCAACGAGCAGACTGGCGAGGAAAACACACGCTACAAGCTCGTAATCAGACAGATGATCACCGAGCTGGAGGATGTGCTCAAACTGCTGCGCAGCTAACGCAGCAGCCCAATAATTGTTGGCCACGAACAGGATGTGCTGATGTCACCTGCTATTATTGTTGCCTTGGTGATAGGCGGAATTGTTGCTCTATTGCTGGTGGGCTATATCAACAACCAGTATGAAACCAAAAAACTTGAGCGTGCACGCCGCCGTTCAGAGTTGTCTGACCGGCAAGCGCGTCTGGGCTCGTTGTCTGAAGGCATTCCGGGTCAATACCTGACTGTGCCTTTCAAACAGGCGCTACATCAGCTCGAGCTGGTTTTTGTCGAGAAGCTGCTCAAGGAAGAACCGGGCAATCTGAAGCTAAAAGCCCGTGATGAGCTTTTGCGTGAGCGTATCGGCCTTGGTGCCAGCTATGAATTGACCAATAGTACAGTGGCACTGCACAGTGAAGAGCAAGTCAAGGAAATCCGCTTTCAGCTGGAAAGCTTGCATGCCCAGGTGCGGCGTGGCTTGCAGGAAGGGTTGGTAGCAGCTGATACCGGACGGCAATGGCTATACTTTTTGCAGGAGCAATTGATCAACTTGTATCTCGACTTTTTCCATACGACAGGGCAAAGTCATTTGCAGCGTGGAGTACCACGACAGGCCAGACTGGTATTTGAACGGGCAGTGGGCCTGATCAAGCGCCAAAAAAACTTGCAGCCTTACAAACAGCGACTGGATGTTTTTCAGGAATTGCTGGAAAAAGCCAATGACATCGTGATGGAACATGATCAAAATGCGGTCAGCCAGGCCAATGAACTGTCAGAGTCGATGGGCGACATGGAAGAGGATGTATGGAAAAAGAAGCAGATGTATGACTAGCTCTACAGTAGGCGTTTAGCTTTATTACTTGTTGTTTTTGTAAACAGATATCGAGAGCCGGTCATAAACCGGCTTTTTTGTGCATGTCGTATTTTATGGATAAAAAATGCATAATACATTCTCTAAGTTGACTGTGGAGTCTGATAATGGAAAGAGAATCTCGTAAGGTTCGTGAGTTTCGCCGGCGCGAGCAGGAAATTCTGGATACTGCATTGCAGCTGTTTCTTGAACAGGGTGAAGATACGGTTACGGTCGAGATGATCGCTGATGCTGTAGGTATCGGCAAAGGCACCATTTACAAGCACTTTAAGTCAAAAACCGAAATCTATCTGCGCCTGATGCTGGATTACGAACGTGAACTGAATGAGCTGTTTCGGTCTGACAGTGTCGCCAAAGACAAAGAAGCTTTGTCACGCGCCTATTTTGAGTTCCGCATGGGTGACCCGGAACGTTATCGTCTGTTTGACCGCCTGGAAGAACGCATTGTCAAAGGTCGCCAGGCTCCGGAAATGGTTGAGCAGCTGCATACCATTCGAGCTTCCAACTTTGAGCGGCTGACCCGCCTGATTGAGGACCGTATCGGCGAAGGCAAACTGGAAGATGTGCCACCATACTTTCATTATTGTGCAGCATGGGCTTTGGTACATGGTGCTGTGGCCCTGTATCACTCGCCATTCTGGAGCACGGTACTGGAAGATCAGGAAGGTTTTTTCCAGTTTTTGATGGATATCGGGGTACGCATGGGTAACAAGCGCCGCCGCGATGAGGCACCGCGCAAAGGCGACGACGAGGCATAAGACACCTTGGCGTAAAAACTGCTAGTAATCAGTCAATACGCTTTATGCAGTTATTTTGACGCCTTGAGGAGAGCTTCTGATGCCCGTTTTACTTATGTTGCTGGTGTTGCTGGGTGGATGCATGAAAACCAGCGACCTGGCCTACGAGAGTCGTTACCATCTGGCCGATGTTGGCCTGCTAAGTCAACACCGCATTGAGCGCGCGCATAACTTGCGAATAGAACGCGATGCCCTGATTTATATTGTGCAAAGCCATTTTCCGCCAGTCGACCGTGCGCCGGATCAGGTTGAACCCAATATTCTGGCACTGGAAACCTACCGGGCTTTTGTTGAGTATTTTCCGCGCATGCGTCGCTCCGAAACGCCTTTGGGGCTGAACGAGGCTTTTGTGGCGGCTGGTAAAGAGCAGGCTGATTACTTGTTGTATGTTCGCCTGGCACAGGCAGAAGATGGCAAGTTGATGGACAGGGCCGTCATCCAGTTTATGCTGTATGATCGTGCGCACGCTTACTTGTTAGACAATGCGCATATTCCGGTGCGCTCCGGTGTGCTGGTTTCCAACAAAAACCGGCCTGAAGATTTTTTGCGCAAGCCCATGCACAATTATGCTCGTCGCTTGCAGGGTCTGGCTGGCTATCCATACTGAGTTACTCTGATGACTGATACACTGCAACGGCTGACCGACCAGCTGCCGTCTGCTGCCGCGCAAGACTGGAATCCGCCCTATAAAGGGCATCTGGAAATGCGTATCAGCCGAGATGGTCGCTGGCACTATCAGGGCAGTCCGGTTACCCGTCAGGCACTGGTACGTTTATTTGCCGGTATCTTGCGTCTGGAAGCGGGTCGCTACTGTCTGGTAACTCCGGTGGAGAAATTTTCCATTGATGTGGACGAGCTGCCATTTGTTAGCGAGCAACTTGAAATTCTTGCGCCAGGCCCGCATCAACAGGTAGTGCTGACCAGTAATGTGGGCGAGCGCCTGGTGCTTGGCTACGAGCACCCGCTCCGTTTTCATGTTGCTGTCAATGGCGAGCAGCTGCCCTGTGTCGAAGTGCGCGACGGTTTGTGCATGCTGTTGCAGCGCAGCCACTTTTATCAACTGGTTGAGCACGCTTTGCTACAAGCTGCTGATGACGCCGGGCTGCCCGGCATCCTCAGCAACGGAGCGCTGTTTGAGCTGCAAGCTTGACCGCCGCTGTTCATATTTATCCAGAATTAAGGCAGGGCGCTAATCACGTCCTGAGCAGTTCAGTATTTCCTATGAGTTATGCATTATCCATTCAGGGGTTGAACAAAACCTATAACAACGGTTTTGTTGCCCTTAAAAGTATCGACCTGCAAGTACGTGAAGGCGATTTTTTTGCCCTGCTGGGCCCCAATGGAGCGGGCAAATCAACCACCATTGGCATTCTTTCGACCCTGGTGACCAAAACATCGGGTACCGTGCAGGTGTTTGGTCACGACCTGGACCAGCAGCCCATGCAGCTCAAGCGTTGTATCGGAGTGGTCCCGCAGGAGTTCAACTTCAACCAGTTTGAACTGGCCCTGAACATTTTGGTGGTGCAGGCCGGTTACTATGGCATCAAGCGCAAAGATGCGCTGGCTCGGGCCGAGCAACTGCTCAAACAGCTGGACTTGTGGGACAAACGCCACACTCAGGCCCGTTTGCTGTCTGGTGGCATGAAGCGTCGCCTGATGATTGCCCGAGCCCTGATGCATAGTCCACGTTTGCTGATTCTGGATGAGCCAACTGCCGGAGTGGATATCGAAATGCGCCGTTCGATGTGGGAGTACCTGACTCGTCTGAATGAGGAAGGCACCACCATCATTCTGACCACGCATTATCTGGAAGAGGCGGAACAGCTGTGCCGTAATATTGCGATTATCGACCACGGCCAGATTGTCGAGAACACCAGCATGCGCCAGTTGCTGGCCCAGTTGCAGGTGGAAACATTCATTCTGGATCTGAAAAAACCGCTGGCTCCCGATCTTGAGCTGGCTGGTTATCCTTGTATCCAGCCAGACGAGCGCACGCTGGAAGTGCAGGTCAACAAGGAGCTGGGCATGACCGGCCTGTTTAATTTGCTCAATAACAAGGGTATTGAAGTGTCTAGCTTGCGCAACAAAAGCAACCGTCTGGAAGAGCTGTTTGTATCACTGGTAGAAAACGGCTCGAAAGGAGGTAATGCATGAGCAGCATGCTGGCATCCAACCTGACCGCGCTCTACACCATCGTTCACCGCGAAGCGCGCCGGTTTCTGAGAATCTGGCCGCAAACCCTGCTGCCACCTGCAATCACCATGGTTTTGTATTTTGTCATTTTTGGCAATCTGATCGGCAGCCGCATTGGCGAAATGGGTGGTTTCAGCTATATGCAATACATTGTGCCGGGCCTGATCATGATGTCGGTGATCACCAACTCGTACAGTAATGTGGTGTCGAGCTTTTTCAGTGCCAAGTTTCAGCGCTCCATTGAAGAACTGCTGGTTTCTCCGGTCTCTCCGCATACCATTCTGACCGGCTTTGTCGCCGGCGGTGTTTTGCGTGGTCTGATGGTGGCGGTGATTGTTACTCTGTTATCACTGTTCTTTACCCGTCTTTCCGTACACCATCTGGGCATTACCGTTCTGGTGATTATTTTGACGGCTGTAGTATTTTCGCTGGGTGGTTTTATCAATGCGGTGTTTGCCCGCAGCTTTGATGATATTTCCATCGTGCCCGCGTTCGTCCTGACCCCCTTGACCTATCTGGGCGGGGTGTTTTACTCAATCAGTCTGCTGGGCGAGTTCTGGCAAACGGTCTCGCTGGCCAATCCGATTCTGCATATGGTCAACGCCTTTCGCTATGGCATCCTTGGCATATCCGACATTGCACCGGGTACTGCAATTGCTTTTATGCTGGCTACAGCAGTGGGGCTGTATCTGTTCAGCATTCATTTACTGGTCAGCGGCAAGGGCATGCGTCAATAAATATGTTTGTTCCGGGCAATCAGGACAAGCGGAATTAGGCATGGCACCTTGCCGCATTTGCGGCTAGAATTGCCCTGCCGTAAAACACCTGGTCAAAGTTGGCCTGATTATTGCTGTTATCCAGTCGTGATGGCGTCAGACGCCAAAAATACGACGAGGTGACGGAAATGATGCAGGGTGTTGAGTTTAATCGTTTGATGCTGGAAATGCGGGCCATGCAGACACAAGCCATGGCCGGCCAAAAGCCTGTGGTCCAGCCTGCGGAAACTGCAACAGTCACCGCACCAAGCTTTTCCGAGCTGCTGGGACAGGCAGTCAACAAGGTGCATGAAGTGCAACAAACAGCCAACGGGTTAGCCACCGCATTTGAAATGGGTGACACCAGTGTTGATCTGACCGACGTAATGATTGCGTCACAAAAAGCCAGTGTTTCTTTTCAGGGGATGGCCCAGGTACGCAACAAGCTGGTGCAAGCCTATCAAGACATCATGCAAATGCCAGTGTAGAGGCGAGTAAATCATGGTTGATGCAACTGACAATGTTCCCAGCCAGGTAGAACAGCCCATGAAGGCCAAACCAGCCATGGCAGGCTTGGCTTTCATGGATAACCTGATCCATATGCCGGCACTGCGCCAGGTTGCCCTGATGATTGGCCTGGCGGCCAGTGTGGCAATTGGTTTTGCCGTGGTGCTCTGGTCGCAAGAGCCGGACTACCGTCCATTGCTGACCAATCTGAGTGGCATGGATGCGGGCGCAGTTGTTGACAGCCTTAATCAGGCAGGTATCAAGTACAAGGTAGAGCCTAGCTCAGGTGCATTATTAGTCAGAGCTAACGATTTGGGCGAAGCCCGTTTGCGCCTGGCTGCCTCCGGTGCGATCTCGGACAACAAGCCAATGGGCTTCGAGCTGCTGGATCAGGAGCAGGGACTAGGCACCAGCCAGTTCATGGAAACCGCTCGTTACCGTCGCGGCCTTGAAGGCGAACTGGCCCGTACTATTGCCAGCCTGAACAATGTGCGTAACGCACGGGTTCACCTCGCCATTCCCAAAAGCTCGGTATTTGTACGCGATGAGCGTAAGCCCAGTGCATCGGTGCTGGTTGATTTGCAGCAGGGCAACAGCCTGGAGCCAAGCCAGGTGATGGCCATTATCAATCTGGTTGCAACCAGTGTTCCCGAGCTGGATAAAAGCCAGGTCACGGTGGTGGATCAAAAGGGTAATCTGCTGTCCGACCAGCAGGAGCTGTCTGAAATGACCCGTGCCGGCAAGCAGTTTGATTATGCCCGGCGTATGGAGTCCCTGTTTACCCAGCGTGTACACAATATTTTACAACCAATTCTTGGTGATGGCCGCTACAAGGCCGAAGTGTCAGCCAGCGTTGATTTTAGTGCGGTAGAGTCAACCTCTGAAACATTTAACCCTGACCAGCAGGCGTTGCGGAGTGAGCAGTCACTGGTTGAGCAGCGTCAAAGCAGTCTGGGACCGCAAGGAATTCCCGGTGCTTTGAGCAATCAGCCGCCAGGAGCTGCCTCCGCTCCTGAACAGGCAATTGGCGGCGGTGCAGCAGATGGCCCGGTCGCCGCTGGTCAGCCACTGGTTGATGCCAACGGCCAGCAAATCATTGACCCCACAACCGGCATGCCAATGCTGGCACCTTATCCATCAGACAAGCGGGAACAGTCCACACGCAACTTTGAAGTGGATCGCTCGATCAGCTATGTGAAGCAGGATCAGGGACGCTTGCAGCGCCTTTCCGTGGCAGTGGTAGTGGACGACCGCACCAGCCTGAATGCCGAGGGACAGCTGGTTCGCATCCCCTGGAGTGATCAGGATCTGGACCGTTTCACCCGCCTGGTACAGGATGCGGTGGGCTATAGTGCCAGTCGTGGCGATAGTGTCAGTGTGATCAATGCTCCGTTTGTGCCTTTGCCAGAAGATACGTACGTGGAACCGCCGTTTTACAGTCAGCCCTGGTTCTGGGACATCATAAAACAGGTGCTGGGCATCTTGTTCATCGTGATTCTGGTGTTTGGTATCTTGCGTCCGTTGATGAACAACATTCTTGGGGTTAGCAAATCCAAGGAGCTGGCAGAACTTGACTCTGAAGGTGAAGGATTGGGGGGGCTTGATGATCTGGATGCGCAACTGTCAGACGACAAGCTGAGTCTGGGTAGCGACGCCCAACATATTCTGTTGCCTAGCCCGAGCGAGGGTTACGATGCCCAGCTCAGCGCAATCAAAAACCTGGTAGCCGATGACCCGGGCCGCGTAGCCCAGGTGGTCAAAGAATGGATCAATAGCGATGAGTGATGGCAAGTCGATGGCAAAACTCAACAAGGTCGAGAAAGCGGCGATTTTATTGCTGTCGCTGGGTGAGGCCGATGCTGCCCAGGTGCTGCGTCATATGGGCCCGAAAGAAGTACAGCGTGTTGGTCTGGCAATGGCGCAGATGAGCAACATTCATCGTGATCAGGTTGAACAGGTCATGAGCGAGTTTGTCGAGCTGGTTGGCGAGCAAACCGGGCTTGGTGTCGGTGCTGATGCCTATATCCGCAAGATGTTGACTCAGGCACTGGGTGAAGACAAGGCAGGCAACCTGATTGACCGTATTTTGCTGGGTGGCAATACCAGCGGGCTGGATAGCCTGAAGTGGATGGAGCCGCGTGCGGTGGCTGATGTGATCCGCTACGAGCACCCGCAAATTCAGGCCATTGTGGTGGCCTATCTTGATCCGGACCAGGCGGGTGAAGTGCTGTCACACTTTGACCATAAAGTACGACTGGATATTATCTTGCGTGTATCGGCACTCAATACCATCCAGCCGGCAGCGCTGAACGAGCTCAACGCGATTCTTGAAAAACAGTTTTCCGGCAGTGCCAGCACCAGTCGTACCAGCATGGGTGGTGTCAAGCGGGCTGCTGACATCATGAACTTCCTCGACAGCTCGGTGGAAGGACCGTTGCTCGACTCCATCCGCGAACTGGATGGCGATCTGTCCAGCCAGATTGAAGACTTGATGTTCGTCTTTGACAATCTGGCCGATGTGGATGATCGCGGGATTCAGTCATTGCTGCGTGAAGTATCTTCCGACATATTGGTGCTGGCACTCAAGGGTGCCGACGACGTGATCAAGGAGAAGGTATTCCGCAATATGTCCAAGCGTGCTTCCGAACTGTTGCGTGATGACCTGGATGCCAAGGGGCCGGTGCGCGTAAGCGAAGTTGAAACCGCGCAGAAAGAAATTCTCACCATTGCTCGCCGGATGGCGGATGCCGGCGAAATTGTGCTTGGCGGCAAAGGTGGCGAAGAGATGATTTAAGCCATGCCCAATAAGAATCTGTCCAGCGACCTGATTCCTGCCGACAAAAGTGATGCCTTTTCCCGCTGGCAGTTGCCGGCATTTGACGAGGAAGCGGTCAATGTAGTGCAGGCTGTTGCCGAGGAGCCTGAGCAGGAACCGGCAGAAGAACCGGAGCAGGACGTTCAGGTTGAGGATGTCGAACTGGAAGCTGTGCAACCGCTGACGCTGGAAGAAGTCGAAGCGGTGCGTCAGGATGCCTATAACGAGGGTTTCAGCACCGGTGAAAAAGATGGTTTTCGCGCTGGCCAGCTACGCGCCCAGCAAGAAGCTGAAGCTGCGCTGAAACCGCGTCTGCAGGCGCTGGAAAGCATCATGCAGCAGTTGTTTGATCCGATCAGCGGGCAAGATCAGGCGATCGAGCATATGTTGCTGGATCTGGTGTGTCGTATCAGCGAGGAGGTGATTCAGCGTGAACTGGTGCTGGATTCCTCGCAAATCAGCAAGGTGCTGCGTGAAGCGCTAAAGCTGTTGCCCATGGATGACGGACAAGTACGAATTTATATCAATCCGCAAGATTTTGACACGCTGAAAAACTTGCGTGAACGCCATGAGGAAAATTGGCGGATTCTTGAAGATGACAGCCTGCAGCCCGGCGGTTGCAGGGTAGAAACCCGCAACAGCCAGATTGATGCCAGCGTGGAAACTCGCCTGCATACCCTGATGCAGCAATTACTGGAACAGCAGCGCCACTTGCAGTCTGAGCCGACCGAGCCGGATACGCATACGGAGTTTGATCTGACGCCAGTGCCAGCTGAAGCTTTTGCCGAACCCAAACCCGAACCCGAACCCGAACCCGAACCGGCAGTTCAGGTGCCGGCAGCGAAAGAAGAAGTAGAGGCGGGCACCTCTGAGCATCGAGAGCTTGCACCATGAAACTGACCCGAACCAGCTTGGTCTCGCGTTTAAGCGCATACGAGCCTGCAATCAGGCTACCAGCCCAGCCGCCGGTGGAAGGCCGCTTGCTACGCATGGTTGGGCTTACGCTTGAGGCACAGGGTCTGCGTTCGGCGGTAGGCAGCCGCTGCATGGTGATCAATGCCGATACCCATAACGCAGCTGAAGTAGAAGCTGAGGTCATGGGTTTTTCCGGTGACAAAGTATTCCTGATGCCTGTGGGCAGTGTTGAAGGAATTGCCCCCGGTGCGCGAGTAGTGCCATTGCCCGGTACTGATATGGTGCCGATGAGCATCAGCATGCTGGGTCGGGTACTGGATGGAGCAGGCCGTCCGCTGGACGGCAAGCCACGAATCATGGCGGATGACTGGGTACCGATGATTGGCCCGAGTATCAACCCCTTGCGGCGCAACCCGATCAGCGAACCACTGGATGTCGGTTTGCGTAGTATCAATGGTACGTTGACGGTAGGGCGCGGCCAGCGTCTGGGGCTGTTCGCCGGTACCGGTGTCGGTAAGTCGGTATTGCTGGGCATGATGACCCGTTTCACCAAGGCGGACATTGTCATTGTCGGCCTGATCGGCGAGCGGGGCCGGGAAGTTAAAGAGTTTATTGAAGATATTCTGGGCGAAGAAGACCTCAAACGTGCTGTCGTTGTTGCTTCTCCGGCGGATGATGCGCCGTTGTTGCGTTTGCGTGCCGCCATGTACTGCACCCGTATTGCCGAATATTTCCGCGACAAAAAATACAACGTGCTGTTGTTGATGGACTCCCTGACCCGTTACGCACAGGCCCAGCGGGAAATAGCCTTGGCCATTGGTGAACCGCCAGCGACGAAAGGTTATCCGCCTTCGGTGTTTGCCAAGCTGCCGGCGCTGGTTGAGCGCGCAGGTAATGCCGAGCCCGGTGGCGGCTCGATTACTGCATTTTATACGGTGTTGTCCGAGGGGGATGACCAGCAAGACCCGATTGCCGATGCGGCGCGTGGTGTGCTGGATGGTCACTTTGTCCTGTCGCGGGCGCTGGCCGAAGAAGGCCACTATCCGGCGATTGACATCAGCGCTTCGGTCAGTCGTGTCATGCCGCAGGTGACCAGCTCGGAGCATCTGAAAAATGCCCAGCGTTTCAAACAGTTGTGGACCCGTTACCAACAAAGTCGTGACTTGATCAGTGTGGGCGCTTATGTGCCAGGCGGCGATCCTGATACCGATCTGGCAATCGAACGTTATCCGGCAATGTCCGAGTTCTTGCGTCAGGGTTTGCGAGAGTCGGAAGACCTGGAAACCAGTGTTGAACGTCTGGCAACTATTGTTGCCGCTCCACAGCAGGGCTAATCCGTGCTTAAAAAAGCCCAGCGTCTGGCTCCGGTTGTCGAGATGGCTGAAGAGACCGAGCGTGAAGCCGTCGGCAAGCTGGCCAAGCAACAGTTGCAGTTGCAGCAAGCAGAGCAGCAACTGGTGGGGCTGGAGCAATACCGCAATGACTACCAGCAGCAATGGATCAGCCGTGGCCAGTCCGGTGTAACCGGTGAATGGCTGATGAACTATCAGCGGTTCTTGTCGCAGCTGGAAACTGCCATTGACCAGCAGCGCAAAAGTATCCAGTGGCATAGCCAGAATGTTGACAAAGCCCGCGAGCAGTGGCGACAAGCTTACGCCCGGCTAGAGGGTTTAAAAAAACTGGTACAACGGTATCATGATCAGGCCAGACAGCGGGCTGACCGCCAGGAACAAAAAGACATGGACGAAATGGCTGCTCGTGCCGGTCAGCTGAACAAACATCCGGGAGACACGTGATGACGATCCGTTACCAGTGGTTGTATGAATATGTGTTGCGCCGCAAGGGCAGCATTCAGGAGCTGGAAGCCAGCTTGCCGGTACCGCTCAGCGAAGAAGAACTGATTGCAATACCGGATGACCGTTACTTGTCACTGATGACGCAGCGGGTTTTTCGCGCGGGTTTGCGTCACGCCATGGTGGATGCCCGCTGGCCTGCTTTTGAAGAAGCCTTCTGGGGGTTTGATCCGGAAAAAATGGTCCTGCTTAGCGCCGAACATATTGAGCAGCACATGCAAAACAAAGCGTTGATCCGTCATCTGGGCAAGCTGCGCAGCATTCCGCGCAACGCACAAATGCTACTGGATATCAGCAGGGAATATGGCGGTTTTGGCCGGTTTTTGGCGCAGTGGCCAAGCAGCGACATCGTGGGCCTGTGGTTTTTACTAAGAAAACGCGGTTATCAGCTGGGTGGTTATTCCACACCGGGGTTTTTGCGTATGGCCGGCAAGGATACATTTTTGATCACCACTGATGTAGTTGCATCATTGGTGGCTCACGGCATTATTGACCGCACACCAACCAGCCAAGGCGCACTCAGGGATGTGCAAAATGCCTTTAATCAACTGCAACAAGACAGCGGTCGCCCGTTATGCCAGCTGTCTGCCATGCTCGCATGGACGGTGAATCACGACTGACTGTACTGTTGGTCCTCTTGTAGGGACCTTTTCGCAGTAACAAACAGTAGGTGCTTTGTATCTGTCTGTGACTACACGAAACTTGCAAGGATCATTGCGACAGCATCCCGCTATCAGCGATAGCGGGACATAATATCTCCCTCGCACAAGGTAGATTCGGGCTGAACGGGATGTTGCGTCAGGCCTTAGCAGTTGGTGTCATTTTAATGACAGCAACTAGCGTCAGCCTGATGCAATATTCCGTTCAGCCCAGCCATCACCGTGTAAAACCACTAAAGATCAAGCAATCCCGCCACATAATCCACATCCTTGTCACCACGACCGGACAGGTTGACCAGAATTTGCTGGTGCGGTTGCAGGGTCGGGGCAGTGCGAATGGCCCAGGCGACGGCGTGAGCACTTTCCAGTGCAGGAATAATTCCTTCAATCCGGGACAAGCGCATAAAGGCGTCCAGTGTTTCCTGATCGGTGACGCTATCGTAAACCACCCGGCCCTGATCTTTCAGGTAACTGTGTTGCGGACCAATGCCGGGATAATCCAGTCCTGAAGCAATCGAATGAACCGGATCCGGGTTGCCGTCTTCATCAGCCAGCACGTAGCAGGCCATGCCGTGCAAGATACCCGGCTTGCCCAAGGTAAGGGTAGCGGCATGCCGGTCAGTATCCAGCCCTTCGCCAGCCGGCTCGACACCCACCAGCTTGACCTGTCCATCGTTGAGAAAAGCGGTAAACATGCCAATGGCATTAGAGCCGCCACCCACACAGGCAGTGACTATTTCAGGCAGACGCTTGTATTTGGCCAGGCACTGCTCGCGTGCTTCATTACCAATGATGGACTGGAAATCGCGAACCATTTTCGGAAACGGATGCGGCCCAACCACCGAGCCAATGGCATAAATAAAGTCCTGCGGATTTTTCAGATATTCTTCAAATGCGCTGTCCACGGCATCTTTCAAGGTCGCGGTGCCACGCGTGACCGGGATCAGGTCGCAACCAAGAATTTTCATCTTGACCACATTGGGATGTTCTTTTTCGATATCCACCTGGCCCATGTGAATTTCACAGGGAATGCCCACCAGCGCACAGGCGGTTGCCAACGCAACACCATGTTGACCGGCACCGGTTTCAGCAATGACTTTCTTTTTGCCCATGTGCTTGGCCAGCAGCGCTTCGCCAAGGCAATGGTTGATCTTGTGCGCGCCAGTGTGGTTCAGGTCTTCACGCTTAAGCAAAATTTGTGCACCACCAAGCTGGTCAGACAAGCGCTTGGCATGAAAAATCGGGCTGGGGCGGCCTACATAGTCGGCAAACAGACTGGCCAGCTCTTGCTGAAACTCGGGTGACTGGCGAATTTCTTCGTAGGCACTGTTAATATCGTCCATCACCTGTTTCAATTCAGGTGGCACATGCTGGCCACCATAAGCACCAAAGTAGCCCTCTTCGTCGGGCATTGCAGCAAAGCTGGTTGTACTATTCATTGTAATCTCGCTGGCAACTACGGAAAAATCGCTGCGCCGGCCGACAAGTAATCTGTCCCAGCGCGGTGCAACGTCAGAGTGTATTTTAATTTGTAATGTTTTGCAGCGTTTTGCGGGGTTGGCGTGCAACAACAATTATTATCACCACAGCAATGGTATCAACAGGCTCTTGAGCGGGGGTTTGTTGCTGATCAGGCCCAGCAGCAGGCTGTCGACTGTCTGGAAAGAAATTATCAGGCACTGCTTGCAGGCGCGCATGATGGCGTTGGCGTGTACCTGTGGGGTCCGGTGGGGCGTGGTAAAACCTGGTTGATGGACTGCTTCTATGACAACTTGCCGGTGAGCGGGCGACGACAGCATTTTCACCACTTTATGCGTGATTTGCACCGACGCCTGCATCAGTTAACCGGAACGGCCACACCGCTGGAAAAAATTGCTGATGAGTTGGCTGCCGATATTCGGGTGTTGTGTTTTGACGAGTTCTTTATCAGCGATATTGCTGATGCCATGCTGCTGGGACCGTTGATGCAGGCATTGTTTACGCGGGGGCTGGCGGTGTTTATGACCTCCAACCAGTCTCCGGACGAACTTTACTCTGATGGTTTTAACCGTGAGCGTTTGCTGCCAACCATTGCAGCCATCAAACAGCATATGCAGGTAGTATCCGTTGCTGGTACACAGGATCATCGTCTGCATGGGCTGGACACAGCACAAGATTTGCCGCGATATGCACATTGCCCGCCAGGAGAGGACGAAAGCATGCCGCATCTGTTTGAGCAACTGACTGCCGGCAGCGCGCTACATCAGGAGTCGTTGCTGTTCAATAGCCGGCCTCTGCAAGTGCGCGGCTATACCAAGGATATTCTGTGGTGTGATTTTGCCCAGCTATGTGAGCAGCCGTTTTCAGCATATGACTATATCGAGCTATGCCAACGCTTTCGCTTGCTGTTATTGAGCAATGTACCTGCACTGAGTGGTGTACAGCAGGAATCGAAAATTGCCCGTGGCACTGAAGATGCAGCGAGCAGGGTGGTTGCCGGTGATCGTATTTTGCCAGCCTTGGCCCCGAAAGATGATGCGGTGCGACGTTTTATTGCCTTGATTGATGAGTGTTATGAAGGTAAAGTCCCCGTTCATATTGAGGCCAATGTGCCTTTGGATGAACTTTACACGCAGGGCTACCTGTCTTTTGCCTTTCGCAGGACATATAGCCGTCTGCTGGCAATGCAGCATGATGACTTTGTTTGAGTCATTGGCATCGCTATAAGAAGAAGACAAAATTATGCATTGGTCCGGACGGATTATTACCATTTTTGCCTTGTTGTTGACTGCAGCCTGTGCGTCACAGCAAACCACAGACAATCGCGCGCAGCCGGGTCATGCCAAACAGCAAATGACCAAACCTGCAAACATGCCGGTTGAAGATGAAGTCAATGCGCTGATTAGCAGATCGCAAATGGCCGATGACGTGCTGTTGCAAGCCATGGCACAAATTGGCGTGCCCTATCGCTGGGGCGGCAGTTCACCGCAGACCGGTTTTGATTGCAGTGGCCTGATCGGTTATGTCTTCAACAACTCCATGAACATCAAGCTGCCGCGCAGCACCACCGAGATGATGCGCCTTAAAGCTCCGGTCATTGAGCGTAGCCGCTTGCGCAGTGGCGATATCGTCTTTTTTGCCACCAGTGGGGGCCGTCGTGTCAGCCACGCGGGCATTTATGTCGGTGACAACCGCTTTGTCCATGCCCCATCCAGCGGTGGCAAAGTACGTATCGACAGCCTCGACATGCCGTACTGGAACAAGGCTTATCTGCAAGCAAAGCGCTATTTGCCGGAGCAGCAACTGCTCGGCATGCAGTAACATCTTTCTTCATTTTTACAACCCGCCACATGGCGGGTTGTTCGTTTGTGGCCTAAAGATATCTGGCCATCGCTGCTTGGCAGCCTGCATGATTGACTCGTGAATAACTACACAGAGTCAGGAGCATAATTATGACGACCTCCAAAGTCGGTATTATCGGCACCGGTGCAATTGCTGGTTACTACGGACTGATGCTGCAGCGCTCAGGTCTGGACGTGCGCTTTCTGGTACGCAGCGGATATGAACAGTTACAGCAAGAAGGGATGACCATCCATAGCTCCAGCCTCGGTACACTGGAGCACAAGATTCAGGTTTGCCAGGACATTGAAGAACTGGCCGATTGTGACTGGCTGTTTGTCACCACCAAAACTACAGCGAATACAGCGGTGGGCAAATTACTCAGCCAGTTGCCCAGCTCCACGGCCAGAGTTGTCTTGCTACAAAATGGTCTGTCCAATGAGGACGAGCTGCGCCAGCTGATTCCTGCAGGGATGTCTTTGTTTGCCGGCTTGTGTTTTATTTTTGCCCGCCGTACAGCGACCGGCCAGATCCAGCATCAGGGCGGCGGCACCATCAATATTGGTTATCACAGCGGCGCTGCCAGCCTGGAACAGGGCATAGAGCAAGCCAGCCAACTGGTGCAGCTGTTCAATGCGGCAGGTGTAAGGTCGCAATATGTCGATGTCCTTCAGGCCCGCTGGCAAAAACTGGTCTGGAACGTGCCCTACAACGGTTTGTCGGTGGTGCTGGATGCCAGAACCGGTGCCATGATGGCCGACCCGGCCAGCCATGCACTGATTACTGACCTGATGCAGGAAGTGGTTGATGCCGCAGCAGCTTGTGGTTGCGTTCTTCCAGACAACACCTTGCAGGCGATGTTGAAAACTACCGCACAAATGGCTGACTATCACCCAAGCATGTATGGTGACTACACTTCCGGCAAGGAGCTGGAGTTGCATGCCATTTATCGCGCTCCGTTGGCGGCAGCGGAGCATGCCGGTTTTAGCATGCGTAAAACCCATATGCTTCTACAGCAACTGGAGTTTATCCAGCGCAGAAGGGACAGTCGGGGCCAGTATCAGAGCCTAGAATGACAGCCGCCAAATGATGCTGGCGGCTGTTAACAAGCAAAAATAAAGCTTGATTTTTTGCCAAAGTGCTTTGTACAAAATCAGGTTGTACACATGGTTCGCATGCTCAGTGCTCTATGGCAAGGCTACTCTCAAAAACACTACGCGATGCTAGCAAGTTTGCATAACTTGTTGATTCTCAAGGTTTTGCTGACTGTGGTTAAAAAACGGACAATTTAACCGGAAGCCTTTAAGCGTCATGCTTAGGCAGAACTGCAATCAGGTTGCCCACATAGTTATCCACAGCCTTTGTGGACAGGTTCGACAGGCGCAGTAATGGTGCGGAGCAGGAGCTTAGCCCTGCATCATTCCATGCTGTTTGAGTGTGGCCATGGCCTGATTAATATCTTGCAAACGCTTGGTGCAGCCGCCCCGGTCCGGATGATGCTGGCTGACCAAACGACGAAAACGACTACGGATTTCTCGCGCATCAGGTTCGGGCTGATCTTCGGCAAAACCGAGGCATGCCAGGGCACGGGCGTATTCACCTTGCCCATTGATGCGGGCAAAGCTGCCATCGAGCATTGACTGTACTTGTTCACGACCGGTTTTTTCCAGTTGCTGCCAGTCAAGATAGTAGTCGCGTAGCGGATTGGCGGTGGTCAGGGCAGGCTCGCCTGAACCGCGTGGCAACAGGCGTATGCACAGTGGCGAAATTTCGACTTGCAGATTCTGAGCTGCCAGCTGGTCGTTCAGCCGATACAGTGCATTAAACAGTACAAAGTGGCTGTGAAACAGGCTGAGAGGTTCGTGCAGGTCTGTCTCGGCAAACAATGGCCAGCGTTGTTCACGCAGCAGACAGATCAGCTGATATTCGCTCAAACCTTGCGGATGTAGCCGCAGCTCTTGTAATAAATGGTCAGGCAGGGCATCGAAATGGCTCATGTCGGCATCTGAACAGTTATTGGCAGGTTTGTCCAGGCACAAGAAAGCAGCAACAGGGACTGACCTGTCGTGCGATTCAGGGTAAAATGCGCCGTTTTATTCTGGGTGAATGGTGTCATGAGCAGTCTGTCCGTCAAACATAACAAATTGCAAAAACGCTTGCGCCGTCTGGCCGGAGAGGCCGTGGGTGATTTCAACATGATCGAGGACGGCGACAAGATCATGGTATGCCTGTCCGGCGGCAAGGATAGTTATGCCATGCTGGATATCTTGCTGTACCTGCAAAAAGTGGCACCTATCAAGTTTGAACTGGTGGCAGTCAATCTGGACCAGAAACAACCGGGCTTCCCCGAGCATGTGTTGCCGGAATATTTGAGCAAGCTGGGTGTGGAATATCACATAATTGAGAAAGACACTTACTCGGTGGTGAAAGAAAAAATTCCCGAAGGTAAAACCACTTGCTCACTATGCTCACGTCTGCGTCGCGGTACCCTGTACACCTTTGCCGACGAGATTGGTGCAACCAAAATGGCGCTGGGTCATCATCGTGACGATATTCTGGAAACTTTTTTCCTCAACCTGTTTTACGGTGGCACCCTGAAGGCGATGCCGCCGAAGTTGCTGTCCGATGACGGGCGTAACGTGGTGATTCGTCCACTGGCTTACTGTAAAGAAAGCGATATTGCCGAATATGCCGAGCTGAAAGAATTCCCGATTATTCCGTGTAACCTCTGCGGTTCACAGGAAAACCTGCAGCGTCAAGTGGTCAAGGCCATGCTGAACGAGTGGGAACAGAAAACCCCGGGCCGTACCGAGGTGATGTTCCGCGCATTGCAAAACGTGGTTCCTTCACAGCTGGCTGACCGTAACCTGTTTGATTTTTCCAGCCTGACCATTGATCAGCAGGCCACACCGCGCTTTATTGATGCGATGAATATCTGACTTGTTGGCCTGAAATTTGCTTTGAAGTTGGTATCTGATCAGGGGAGGACAAACCATGACAATGATGGCCGATTTTTTATTGCAGCCGACACCTGCAGGCAATACTGGTCGTACCGGTAGCCGCGATACTGACACGGGCGCTAGTAACCGTCCGTCTACTGGCGGTCAGGATTTCTCCAGAATCCTGGTGCAACAGCGCCAGAGCGCTGATGTCCGGTCGCCGCAGCCACCGCGCAATCCGATAGAAACGCCACGCCCAAGTGAAGTAAATCGCACGGATCAGCGGCGGGACGATAACCAGGTTGCTCGCCGCTCAGAAGGCAAGCCAGCACAGGAAAGCCGTCAGTCAACAACTGACAAGGCAGGCAGCGCAGCGGAGCAGGAACGTCAAAAAGGTGACGTAACAACGCAAGCCGAGCCTGTTGACAGCGATGTCGAGGCGAGTGTGCCGGAAAGTGATGACGGCATGGCTGATATTCCGGGATTGCTTGATCCATTGCTTGATCCATTGCTTGAGCAGATCAAGCAGGCACAAGCCGGGACAGAGTCGCCAGAAATAGAGACTGAAGCTGGTGGGCTGGCGGAAAGCAACGAGGTGGTGAACAACCTTTTGGCCATGATTCAAGGCAGCGCAGTACAGGCTGGCAGCACCTTAGCAGGCGACAAGGCCGAGCTTGTGTCGGGTGGCAATCCATTGCGCGGTAATGAGCAGATGGCAGCCAGCCTGAACGTAGTCGCAACAGGGAAAGGGGCTGTTGAAGAATTGGAGTTTGAACTGACCATGGATGATGCAGGTGGCGAAGATCTGCCTTTGACCAGCCAGTTGCTTGCGGCTACGGCAGCTAAACCAGAGCGGACCGAAACGCTGAACGGATCAGTCGGCCAGTTTGTCGAGAAGGGCGTATCTGCGGGTGAAGCCCGTACCGATGCCCTGATGCGCAGCGAAGCTGTGCAATCAACCCAGGCCGCTCGCCAGGCGCAAGGGCAACCACTCAACATGCAGCAACCCGGTTGGAGCAAAGAGTTGACTGACAAGGTGATGTGGATGTCGTCACAAAACCTGAAGTCAGCTGAAATCAAACTTAATCCTGCTGAGTTGGGGCGTCTTGATATTCGTGTCCAGGTCGGACAGGAAAATACGCAGATCACTTTCGCCAGTGCTCATGCAGGTGTGCGAGACTCGCTGGATGGGCAAATGCACCGCCTGCGCGAGATGCTGGAACAACAAGGCATGCATAATGTGGATGTTGAAGTGGCTGACCAGTCGCAGCAACGTGAGCAACATGGCGGCAGCAGTAAACTGGCTGGGGGCCGTGCTGACGAACAGCTTGACGAAGAGCTGGTTGCCGTTAGCGAGGTGGAACAGCAAGAGCAGGGGCATGCCGGCTTGGTCAGCTATTATGTCTGATGGCCGAATGAATAACGGCTTTTAAGGTGGCAACATGCCTTAAAAGCCGTGGTTTGGGTACACTAGTGCCCTGAAGTTAACGCAACAGGATAAGTACAGATGGCAAAAGCACCTACTGAAGCAACCGGGCAGGCTGTTCCGGCAAAGAAAAACAGGCTCAAACTGGTGATTATTGTTGCGATTGCCCTGTTGCTGGCGATTGCGCTGTCTGCCGCTGGAACCTGGTTTTTTCTTAACAAAGACAAACCCGAGCAGTCAGAGGTTGCGGCCCAGCCTATTGCCACAGTTAAGCAATCAGCTGTTTATGAGCAACTGGAGCCGCCGTTTGTAGTCAACTTTCATGCAGACGGCCGCACCCGCTATATGCAGGTTAGCCTGGCCCTGATGGCTCGTGATCCGCAGCAGCTGGCCACGCTCAAGGTGCATATGCCGGCTTTGCGTAACCAGCTGGTGATGTTGTTTTCCAGCCAGAATTTTGACCAGTTGTATGCACCACTGGGATTGGATCTGCTCAAGCAGCAGGTCACTGCCTCGGTACAGGACCTGGCGATGCGTGAAGTGGGTGCTCCGGTGGTCGAGCAAGTGTTGTTTACCAACTTTGTCATGCAATAAACGGAAGCGGAGAGAGCTATGGCCGTTCAGGACCTGTTGTCACAGGACGAAATTGATGCACTCTTGCATGGTGTGGATGACGGGCTGGTTGATACCGAAGAAGACATCAGTGTCGGTGGTATCAAAAGCTATGACCTGACTAGCCAGGATCGGATTGTGCGCGGGCGCATGCCCACGCTGGAAATGATCAACGAGCGTTTTGCCCGTTACACCCGCATCAGCATGTTTAATCTGCTGCGGCGCACGGCTGACGTATCGGTTGGCGGTGTGCAGGTGATGAAGTTTGGCGAGTATGTACACACTCTGTATGTGCCCACCAGCCTGAATCTGGTTCGCATGAAACCGCTGCGTGGTACCTGCCTGTTTGTCCTGGACTCGCGTCTGGTGTTCAAGCTGGTGGACAACTTCTTTGGCGGGGACGGTCGTCACGCCAAAATTGAAGGACGTGAGTTCACTCCAACCGAGCTGCGAGTTGTACGCATGGTGCTGGAGCAAGCCTTTGTTGATCTGAAAGAAGCCTGGCATGCAGTGCTGGACGTGGACTTCGAGTACATGAACTCCGAGGTGAACCCGGCACTGGCCAACATCGTTAACCCCAGTGAAGTAGTAGTCGTGTCCAGTTTCCATATTGAACTGGATGGCGGCGGTGGCGAAATGCAGATTACTTTCCCGTATTCGATGATCGAGCCCATCCGTGAAATGCTCGATGCTGGTTTTCAGTCTGATCTGGACGGTCATGATGAGCGCTGGACCAAGTCGATTCGTGAAGACATTCTGGATGTACAGGTGCCCATCCAGTCAACGGTTGTACGTTGCGAGCTGCGCTTGCGCGATATTCTGGCGATGCAGCCGGGCGATGTAATTCCGGTGGAAATGCCGGAGCGCATGCTGCTGCGGGCCAACGGTGTACCCACATTTAAAGTGCAGCTGGGTTCCCATCAGGGCAATCTGGCTTTGCAAGTACTTGGACCGGTTGAGCGGTCACGCTGATTTAGGACAGGCAGATAGACATGACTGAAGAAAACGAAGAAATTTCCAGCGAAGAACAATCCCTCGCGGACGAGTGGGCTGCGGCACTGGCGGAGACCGGAGATGCCGGGCAGGACGATATTGATGCCATGCTGGCGCAGGCCGCCGGCCCGGCCAAGGCACCGATCCGCGAGTTTGACCACGGACCGGAAAGCTCCGATGCACCTGTCAGCATGGACGGGCCGAATCTCGATGTGATTCTGGATATTCCGGTAGCCATTTCCATGGAGGTCGGCAGTACCGACATTACCATTCGCAACCTGCTGCAGCTTAACCAGGGTTCAGTGGTCGAGCTGGACCGTTTGGCGGGCGAGCCACTGGACGTGTTGGTCAATGGCACATTGATTGCTCATGGCGAGGTAGTAGTCGTCAATGAAAAGTTTGGCATCCGCCTGACTGATGTCATCAGCCCGAGCGAGCGCATCAAACGCTTGCGCTAACAGGAAGTTGCCCATGAAAAAGCGCAATTGGCTGCTTGTACTGTTGTCGACTGTGGCAGCAGTGCCGTTGGCGTATGCTGAAGAAGCAGCTTCTACAGCAGTTACTCCGGTAGCAGGGATGGTACGTGCAACCAGCACGACAGGCGTGGGCGGACAAATTGTGCAACTGTTGCTGGGTTTGTTGCTGGTCATTGGCCTGATTTTTATCCTCGCCTGGCTCGCGCGCAGATTGCAGCAGCAACTGCCTAGCGGCAGTCGTGATGATGTGATTCAGCTGTTGGCAACCCGTCCACTGGGGCAGCGTGAACGACTGTTGCTGGTGCAGGTAGGGAGCGAGCAAGTGTTGCTGGGATTGACGCCGGGCAGTATTAAAACCCTGCATGTGATGCAGGAGCCGGTCGCAACTGACAGCAAGAAAGATACGCAAAGCGTTGGCGAGTTCGCCAAGCGCTTGAAACAGGTATTACGTCAAACCGATAGTCAGGACAAGGAATCATGATGGCCCGCTGGTTACATATAGTTGTCCTGCTGGGCGGGTTGCTGTTCAGCCACTGGGTCAGTGCAGCTGAAACCAATCCGTTGTCCATATCGGCCATCACAATGACCACCGACCCCGAGGGTCAGCAAGAGTACTCGGTCAGCCTGCAAATTTTGCTGATCATGACGGCTCTGGGCTTTATCCCGGCGTTTGTCATGCTGATGACCAGTTTTACCCGCATCATCATTGTCTTTTCGATTCTGCGCCAGGCGCTGGGTCTACAACAGACGCCTTCAAACCAGATTTTGCTCGGGTTGGCGATGTTCCTGACCATTTTTGTCATGGCTCCAGTATTTGATCGTATTAACCAGGATGCGCTGCAGCCTTATATTAATGAAGAAATTACAGCGCAAGATGCCCTGATCCGGGCCGAGGGGCCGATCAAGGAATTCATGCTGGCGCAAACCAGAGAGACGGATCTGGAGCTGTTCATCCGCATTGCCAAGCGCACTGATATTGAGTCGGCTGAAGCCACACCACTTACGATCCTGATCCCGGCGTTTGTTACTTCGGAACTGAAAACCGCTTTCCAGATTGGTTTCATGATTTTTATTCCGTTTTTGATTGTTGATGTGGTGGTGGCCAGTATCCTGATGTCGATGGGTATGATGATGCTGTCGCCGTTGATTATTTCCTTGCCATTCAAGATCATGCTGTTTGTACTGGTTGACGGCTGGACCTTGATTATTGGCACATTGGCCAACAGCTTTGGTACGCTCTAGGAGGTCAAAATGACACCCGAAGTTGCTGTAGACCTGTTTCGCGAAGGCTTGTGGCTGATGGCCATGGCGGTGGCGGTGATTATTACACCGAGTCTGATTATTGGCCTGATTGTGGCCATGTTTCAGGCCGCCACACAAATCAACGAACAAACCCTGAGCTTTTTGCCACGACTGCTGGTCAGTTTTACCACCCTGATGGTGATGGGCCCCTGGTTGGTCGCACGCTGGCTGGACTTCACCCAGAAAATCATGGAAAACATTCCTTACCTGATCGGGTAATGGCAGCACCATGGTAGAGCTCAGTGCGGCAGAGATAGGCGGATGGATTAGCAGTTTTTTGCTGCCACTGTTTCGCATCGCCAGTTTGTTGATGGTCATGCCGATTATCGGTACGCAAATGGTGCCGGGACGGATACGCCTGTATTTGGCGCTGGCCATTACCATGGCGCTGGCACCGGTGTTGCCGGTCATGCCGGAAGTTGAAGCACTCAGCCTGCGAATGATTTTGCTGATTGGCGAGCAAATTCTGATTGGCGCCTTGATGGGCTTTGCCTTGCAGTTGCTGCTGCATGTATTCGTGTTTACCGGTCAGCTGGTTTCCATGCAGATGGGACTGGGCTTTGCCTCCATGGCGGACCCCGCCACTGGCGTGTCTGTTCCTGTACTTGGACAGTTTTTGCTGATGCTGGTAACACTGCTATTTCTCAGCATGAATGGCCACCTGGTGACATTTGAAGTGTTGGCAGAAAGCTTTGTGACCCTTCCTGTAGGAGAAGGATTGCCACTGGATAACTTTGCCTTAATGGCTGGCCGCCTGACCTGGGTCATTGGCGCAGCGCTATTGCTGGCCCTGCCAGCGATCAGTGCCTTGCTGGTGATCAACATTGCCTTCGGCGTCATGACTCGGGCAGCACCGCAACTGAATATTTTTACCATCGGTTTTCCGATGACCCTGATTTTGGGTATGGTGATTTTCTGGATTTCCACCGCCGACATACTGGCCCACTTTGAACGCATGACCAGCGAAACCCTGATGCTCATGCGAGCGCTGGTACGGGCCTGAGTCCGGCTCGCCCCAAACGGTAAAAGCTCATGGCAGAAAACGAAAACGGAGCCGAAAAAAGCGAAGAACCCACGGCCAAACGCAAACAGCAGGCCAGGGACAAAGGGGAGATTGCCCGTTCGCGCGAGCTGAATACACTGGCCATCCTGCTCGGTGGAACCGCTGGCATGCTGATGTTCGGAGCGGTGCTGGGCGACAAGATATTGCAAATCATGCAACAAAATTTTGATTTGCCGCGAGAACTGCTATACAGCGACAGGCATATGGCCTTGCACTTGCTGTATGCCGCCAAAACCGCAGCAGAAGGGTTGTGGCCGCTGTTTTTGATTTTGCTGATTGCTGCGATTGTCGGGCCGGTGGCACTGGGCGGTTTTTTGTTTACCATGGAGCCGTTAACACCCAAATTTAGCCGTTTGAACCCGCTATCCGGATTAAAGCGGATGTTTTCGGTGAAGTCACTGGTCGAGCTGGTTAAAGCTCTGGCCAAATTTCTGGTGGTTCTGATGATAGCACTACTGGTGTTGTCCAGAGCGCAGGATGGTTTGTTTGCTTTGGCGCACCAGCCGCTGGAGCATGCCATTCTGGCGGCGATCCAGACGATTGGCTGGTGTGCCTTGTGGCTGGCTTGCGCCATGATCCTGATTGCTGCGGTGGATGTACCTTTCCAGATGTGGGATAGCAAACAAAAGCTGAAAATGACCAAGCAGGAAGTCAAGGATGAGCACAAAGACAGTGAAGGCAAGCCCGAAGTAAAGGGCCGTATCCGTCGTCTGCAAATGGAAATGGCGCAGCGCCGCATGATGGAATCAGTGCCGGATGCCGATGTGGTCATCACTAACCCGACGCACTTTTCGGTCGCGCTCAAATATGACGAAAACGGCCACCGGGCGCCAGTATTGCTGGCCAAAGGAGGCGACAACCTTGCCCTCAAAATTCGCGAAATTGCCAATCAGCACGAGATTGTCATTCTTGAATCGCCGCCATTGGCACGGGCACTGTATTACTCGGCGGAGCTGGATGAGGAAATTCCCGGCGGCCTGTATATGGCTGTTGCACAAGTGCTGGCTTATGTCTATCAGTTGCGCCAGTTTCATGCGGGTAAAGGCAAGCGGCCGAAACCGCCGGGAGATAATCTGCCAATTCCTGAAGAACTCAGGCGCGATGAGTAAAGGCTGGCGGTTCAGCACGGGTTCAGTCGGTTTTTGGCACAATATTGCATTGATTCATATCAGGTAGCGCTATGTGCGTGCATATTTGTCTGGGATGCTCGGCCAGTCGACACTGGTCGGTATCCGTCTGATCTAAAAGGGAAACATACATGAAACTGCTGGTGGTTGAAGATGAGGCCCTGTTACGCCATCACCTGCATACACGCCTGACCGAGGCTGGACACGTTGTGGATGCTGCAGCGGATGCTGAAGAAGCGCTGTTTCGGGTCAAGGAGTTCAACCACGATCTGGCAATTGTAGATTTGGGTTTGCCTGGCATGGACGGAATGGAGCTCATTCGTGAACTGCGTAGCCAGGGGCATACGTTTCCGGTGCTAATTTTGACCGCACGTGGTAACTGGCAGCACAAGGTCGAAGGGCTCGCAGCTGGCGCTGACGACTATGTCGTCAAGCCGTTTCAGTTTGAAGAGCTTGAGGCCAGGCTTAATGCCTTGCTGCGCCGTTCATCAGGCTTTGTTCAGTCCACCATCGAAGCCGATATTCTTTCTCTTGACCTTAACCGCAAGCAGGCCAGCATCGAAGGTGAAATGTTGCAGCTGACAGCCTATGAGTACCGGATTCTCGAATACCTGATGCGTAATCACCAGCAGGTGATTGCCAAAGAGCGACTGATGGAACAGCTGTATCCGAACGATGAGGAGCGGGATGCCAATGTCATCGAGGTGTTGGTCGGGCGGTTGCGCCGTAAGCTGGAGGCGGGCAGCGGCTTTAAACCTATCGAAACGGTACGGGGTCAGGGCTATATCTTCAACGAGCCGTGCCGATGAGCAAAGGTAACAACAAAAGCTTTTCCTTGCGCGCCCGGCTGATGCTGGGCGCGACCGTTATGGTGTTTGTTTTTTTGCTGGGCTTGTATCCGGCGCTCCAGCAGATTTTTACCCGCGCTCTGGAGCAGGCTGTTGAGCAGCGACTGGCCTCGGATGCCAGTGCGCTGATTTCGGCAGCGCAGGTGGTGGACGGGCGGTTGCAGATGCCGGCGAAACTGCCCGATGAAGAGTTTCCAGTCTTGCCTGCCCGGCAACTGGGTTTTATTTATGACAGCCAGGGACAGCTGGTCTGGCGCTCTCGCTCAGCTGCCGAACACCAGGTTGATTACCAGCCCCGTTACGACGGCAAGGGGCATGAATTTACCCGTGCCTGGGACCAGCAGGGGCAGGCTTTTTTTGTCTATGACGTGGAAATAGACCTGCTGCGTGGCAGTGATGCAGCCTACAGCATTATTACCATGCAACCTGTGCGTGATTATCGGCCAATGTATAAAAGCCTGAAACGCCAGTTGTATATCTGGCTGGCAGGCTCGCTGGTATTTTTGCTTGGTTTTCTCTGGCTTGGACTGGGCTGGGGTACTCGCAGTTTGCGTCATCTGGGGCGTGAGCTGGACGAAGTGGAAAATGGTCAGCGCAAAGCGCTTAGTGATGATCACCCCAATGAGCTGTTGCGCCTGACCCGCTCGCTGAACCGCTTGCTGGACAGCGAGCGCCAGCAAAGCCAAAAATACATGCACTCGCTGGATGACCTGGCCCATAGCCTGAAAACACCTTTGGCCGTGTTGCAGGGTGTCGGCGAGGTGCTGGCCCGCACTCCGGACAATGCAGAGCAGGCAAGCACATTGCAAACCCAGGTCGGACGCATGAGCCAGCAGATCGGCTATCAGTTGCAGCGTGCCAGCTTGCGTAAAAGCGGACTGCTGCGTCACCGGGTCAGACTTGAGCCTGTTGTGCAGACACTGCTGGATGCCCTCAACAAGGTTTACCACAACAAACAGGTCAAAGTAGAACAGCTATATCCGGGCGAATTGCGCATGCCGATTGAGCAGGGTGCCCTTTATGAAATGCTGGGTAACTTGCTGGAAAATGCTTATCGTCTATGCCTGGGCCATATTCGCATCAGTGCGGGTAACAACAAAGGCTTTTGTGAGCTGTTGATTGAGGATGACGGCCCGGGTGTTCCTGTCAGTCAGCGTGAACGCATTTTGCAACGGGGCGCACGGCTTGATACCCAGAATCCGGGGCAGGGCATCGGCACAGCTGTGGTCAAGGACATTATCGAGAGCTATGACGGCCAGCTGCTGATCGAAGAGTCTGAGCTGGGTGGTGCGAAGTTTCGGGTCCTGTTACCGCTGAACTAACTTGCGTTCAACCTGGCCGGTAAATGCCAACGGCTGCCGGCATGTCTTGCACAAATAGCCTTGTCCACGGTTGACGCGGGAATGCCTTTGCGCACTGAACTGATGCTGCCGGCAGCTGCAGGCGTAGGCATACAGGGTTTTCCAGCCAGGTGGCAACTGGTAGTTATGACAGCGGTCTGCCGGCAAGCCAAATACATCCAGCATAATCGCCTGCCATTGAGGACCATGTGGACGGATCCGGCGGCCATACAATGTATAGGCCAGCAAATGAGCTACTTCGTGCGCTACCGTTTGTCGTAAAAAATGCGCACTGTTGCCACGATACAGCGTCATGTTAAAACGCAACAGGTTACGTTGGGGATAAGCCGCACCGGCTGATTGTCCACGCAGGCAGGTGCCGATGTCAGGGCGGGTAAAGGTACGTGTGAAATACTGCTCGGCATGCCGGTAGTAGTTTTCTACGTGTTGTCTGATCTGCTCCGGCATTTAATCTTCTCTTTTGCTCCGCCTGCTTATTGGCGTCAAGAATTGTAAAGTCTTGACGCTATATGCTTCAACATCAATACTTTGGCGCACATTTGTAATACTGTGTAGACTAACGTTTCAGGCCTGCTTGATCGGCTTGAGAAATGGTCCCGGTCATATACAGCCTGAATGTTTTGAATCAAACCTGTCAGGTTGGTTGAGTATACTGTGTTTGCAACGGTTTTGGAGCGGTCAGTGAAAGAGCGTGCATTGCAATTGCTGAAAGTTATTGAGGCCGATATTGCTGCCAACCGCCTGATTCTGCCTTCGTTGCCGGAGGTTGCGGTGCGTGTCCGCCAGCTGGTGGCAAACCCTGATTGCAGCATTGCTATGCTGGAACAGCAGGTCAGTAAAGATGCGGCCATGGCTGCCCGGTTGCTCAAGGTGGCCAACAGCTCGGTGATGTCGCGTGGATATAAAGTCGAGTCGTTGCATCATGCCATTGTCAATCTCGGGTTTGGGCTGGTCGGTTCACTGATTACCCAGATGGCGATTTTGCAGACCATGAGCAAAAGCCGTGATGTCAACCGTCTGGAAGGCTTTGTTGCCGGCAGCTTGCGCGTTAGTTCGCTGTCTTTTTCCATTGCCAGCCAGTTTCCACATCTCGATGCCGAATTGGCTTCACTGGGTGGTTTACTACACGATATTGGCAAGCTTCCGCTGCGCGAGTATCTGTATAACAACCCCAGTTTTACTGTTGATGAGCGTTTGCAGTTTGAGCTTATTTTGCATCCTTATGTGGGGGCTATTTTGCTCAAACACTGGGGCATGCCGGAGACTTTGACCGAAATTTCTTTTTTTCATGAGCGAATTATGCGCGATAGCCCCGGCAAGCTGCCTGATTATGTGGATGTGATCATTGCAGCCAACCTGATGCACTATGGTGTCGATCAAGGTCGCTATCGTATGCATAAAAATGAAATGATTCCGGCATTACAAAAATGTGTTCCTCAAGAAAATTTGTCCTGGCTGGAATGTTCAATTGAAGAGCGGATGGAAATGGCGTTGGTACTGATCCAAAGATGAAGCGTGCTCTGAACTAAAGTGGCTGATTGTCACAACAGAAGGATATGACGTAAGATTGCGTTCAAACAAATGTTTGAAACATCTTTGGGGTCTACATATGGCACAACCCGATACAGTTGAGCGCATTCTCGATGCGGCAGAAACCCTGTTTGCCGAAAAAGGATTTGCTGAAACCTCATTGCGGCAAATTACCGGCAAAGCACAGGTTAACCTGGCTGCGGTGAATTATCACTTTGGCTCGAAAAAATCACTGATCCAGGCAGTGTTTGCCCGTTTTCTTGATCCATTTTGTGAAAGCCTGGTGAGCAAGCTTGAGCAGCGACAAGGAGCAGGTATGCCCCCTCTGACACTGGAGGCATTATTGCAACTGCTGGTCGAGCAGACGCTGGTACTGAAACCGCGCAGCGGACAGGACTTGTCGATTTTCATGCGTTTGCTGGGGTTGGCATTTACCCAAAGCCAGGGGCATTTGCGCCGCTTTCTGAATGAGCGTTATGGCCACATATGGCGTGATTATATGGGGTTGTTACAGCAGACCGGCCCACAGATTTCTCCGGTCGAGCTGTTCTGGCGCGTGCACTTCATGATTGGCACCGTGGCATTCAGTATGTCCGGCATCAAGGCGCTGCGGGCGATCAGTGAGTCCGACTTTGCTACCCGGGTATCTACCGAGCAGGTCATGCGGCTGATGCTGCCGTTTCTGGCTGCTGGCATGCAAGCTCCCGGAGCAGGGCTAGAGCTGGCACGCCAACCGGCGCTCACTGTGGATGATAGTCATGAGTTGTAAAGACAGCCCATTTGACGGCAGGGGAGTGGATGCCCTGTTTGTATCGGTCAGCCAGCAACGGATGACTGCATATCGCGGCGATCAACTGGTGAGTCATCACATTATTTCTACTGCCCTTGCTGGCCCTGGCGAGTTAAAAGACTCCGGCTGCACACCTCGTGGCAAGCATTATATTCGTGCCAAAATTGGCCATGGGCTGCCAGAGCGGGCGGTACTCAAAGGCCGGCGCTGGACCGGAGAGGTTTGCACACCAGAGTTATATGCGGAAAATCCGCAGCGGGACTGGATTTTAACCCGCATCCTCTGGTTAAGCGGCTGTGAACTGGGTCATAATCGGCTCGGCAGCGTTGATACCTTTCAACGCTATATTTATATCCATGGCACACCCGAACTGGAACAACTGGGCCAGCCGGTGTCTCATGGCTGTATTCGCATGGATAACCACGAGCTGATTGAGCTCTTTAATCAAGTGACTGCAGGCACCCTGGTTCATATCAGCGAGTAACCCCGGGCCTGCAGTACAGCGCCAGGAAACAGATGTTATGCAGGGTTCCCTTATGCTGGATGTTGACGGTTTACTGCTGACAGCCGAAGACCGCGACATTCTGCGCCAGCCCCAGGTGGGCGGTGTTATTTTATTTAGCCGCAACATAGAGCATCCGCAGCAGGTAACGGAGTTATCCCGCAGCATTCGGCAGATACGTCCCGACATGCTGATTGCGGTTGACCAGGAAGGAGGGCGGGTGCAGCGCTTGCGTCGCGGCTTCACCAGATTGCCTTCGATGCACGCAATAGCCAATAGTGATGACCCGCAGGAAAACGCCAGGCTGGCCGGCTGGCTGATGGCACAAGAGGTGCTCGCCGTCGGTATCGACTTCAGCTTTGCTCCGGTACTGGATCTGGATTACGGCAACAACACGGTGATTGGTCATCGCGCTTTTGGTAAGGAGCCGCAGCAAGTTATCGAGCTGGGCGGCGCTTTCATGGCTGGCATGCAGCAAGCCGGCATGGCCACAGTGGGCAAACACTTTCCCGGACATGGCTGGGTTGCAGCAGACTCGCATTTTGAAATTCCGGTTGATGAACGCAGCCTGGACCTGATCAGGGACAGCGATTTGCGCACTTTTGCCGCATTGAGCACTGCCATGGACGGAGTCATGCCAGCCCACGTGATTTACTCTGCGGTTGACCCGCAGCCAGCAGGTTTTTCCCGTCTCTGGCTGCAACAGATACTGCGTGACGAGCTGGGCTTTTCCGGCATTATTTTCAGCGACGACCTGTCTATGGCCGGAGCGCATGTCGCAGGTGACATGCGCCAGCGAACCATGGCTGCGATTAACGCTGGTTGTGACATGATACTGGTGTGTAATGATCGTGACGGTGCTGAGCAATCCCTCGTCTGTTTACAGGAACAGAGGATAGAACCGGCCAGCAATCTTTCTGTAATGCGTGGCCGGCAGCTATACGCCTGCATACAGGAGCTGGCCGATTGGCAACTAGCGCGCCGAGCGGTGCTCGCACTCAACACTGACTGACCACGGACAAGGAAAATAACAAGATGGCAACCTATGCAATTATTGGTGGTACCGGCCTGACCCAGCTTGACGGGCTGGTGATTCGTAACGTTGAACAGATGGATACGCCCTATGGGCCGACATCCTCGGCCATTTTATATGGCAAGTATGCCGGACGTGATGTGATGTTTTTGGCACGGCACGGTCACCCGCACCGTATTCCGCCCAATCAGGTCAATTATCGCGCCAATATCTGGGCCCTGCGTCAGGCCGGTGCAGACCAGATTATTGCGGTCAATGCGGTAGGAGGAATCTCGGCAGGACTGGTCACTGGGGATTTCTGTGTGCCAGACCAGATTATTGATTACACCTGGGGGCGCGACCACACGTTTTTTGATCAGGACCTGGAACACGTCACTCACGTTGACTTTACCCACCCCTATGATGCGCGGTTACGCAAGCAGCTGATCGCAGCCATTGCGGCACAAGGGTTTGCCTGCAAAAACCACGGTGTTTACGGCTGTACTCAAGGGCCGCGACTGGAAACCATTGCCGAGATCCGGCGCATGGAGCGTGACGGTTGCGATATTGTCGGCATGACAGGTATGCCCGAGGCGGCATTGGCGCGCGAGCTGGGGCTGCGTTACGCCTCGTTGTCGATGGTGGTCAATCCCGCTGCCGGGAAGTCGGCAGAAATGATTACCATGCATCAAATTGAACAGGCTCTGGCCAAGGGAATGGATAAAATCCGCAAAGTGCTGGCTCGCGTCCTCAGTGTTTAGTCGCTGAAGTCAGTCCTGCAGTTCCTCCAGCGCCTGCTGTAATGTCTGGACGACATCATCAATGTCCTCCAGATTCAGGTTGGCTGTATCCAGCTGCATGGAAAAGCCCGGCAGTTCCCGGGCCAGATAGCTGCGTCCGGGGCCAAGGTCGCGCCGGTAGTCCATTACCTGATAAATGGATACCGGCCGGGAAAACCCCTTGACCTGAATTTGGCCTTTGTCACGTCCCATGATCTCGTCCTTGATCAGCGTATAGGTTTCGCCAGAAATCAGAATCTCATCTGCACTGGCCGCGCTTTCCAGTCTGCTGGCCAGGTTCACTTCACGGCCAATCACGGTATAGTCCATGCGTGACTCCGCGCCAAAGGTGCCTACTGTGCAATAACCCGTATTGATGCCCATGCGGACTTCCAGCCGTTTGTGTACGCCCATGCCTTCCCAGCGCTGACGTAACGTACGCATGTGTTTCCGCATTTCAATCGCCATGGATACCGCAGCGATGGCATCCTGCCTGGCCCCACGGGATTGTGGATCGCCAAAAAACACCATCACGCTATCGCCGATAAACTTGTCAACTGTGCCGCCATGCCTGAGGGCAATAATGGTCATTTCACTGAGATAGCCATTCAGGATTGCTGCCAGGTCTTCTGGCTCCATTTCTTCCGATAGCTCAGTGAAGCCTTTGATGTCGGAAAAAAATATGGTCAGCTTTTTGCGCTGGGTTTTGAGTACAGTGTCAGTGGCGGTTTTCCTGAACACCATTTGCCAGACCTGTGGCGAAAGATACTTGGCAAGCTCTCTTGCCAATGCATTGTGTCGGCTTTCAGCAGCAGTCACTTCCTGTTGCAGCCTGATTCCTTTCTGGTTCTGCTGCTGCAGCTGCCACGCAAGCAGTCCCAGTTGCAGGACGAGCCCTACAAGAGTCAGAGTGGCGGTCGCAACCGGAGTGTGCAAACTGGGCGGGATGCCGAAGAGCAACCCAGCGCTGCAGCCCAGCACCAGCAGGCACAGACCGGGCAAAAGATAGCGAATGTCTTTGCGCAACACCAGATAAAATACCAGCAAGCATATGACATAAAAAGTGGGTACCAATGACAAGCCGGTCAGACCTATGGCTATGCCCAGATGCAAGCTGTCACCCAGCAATAAATTACGGCTTGCTTGCATGGTAGTTATGCGCTGGCTACATAAACGCAAACGGCACAACCATTCGCTAAAGTGCGGGTAGAGCAGCAGATAGCCGGCAAACCCGGCAGTTACCAATGGAAATGCCTGTTCAAGCCAGCCACACAACATGGCCCACGCCAAAAACAAAAAAATCAGGGCGCGCTGTAAGTACAAGCGGTTGTCGGCCTGATAAAGCCCGTCACCACGCCAGGCAGCGCTCCACTTGGCGAAAAGGTCTGCTCTTTGTTGTTTGCTATCCATCGATGCTCGAATAAATGTGATCGGACTTGGCCAGCTGCAGTGAAATGTGCAGTGGTACTTTTGTTGCATAATGTTAAGCTTTATCCAGCCGGAGCATGCTACGCTGCTTCTGCGTCCGGGCCAAGTAGGCCTCGGTTTAAATGTTTATCATTGCATATATAAACATTGATCCGTCATTCACATCCAGTCATCATGGCTATGGGCTGAGTGACGGCTCAGTCAAATCCGCTTTACCCGTTTTACAGAGTCCCCACCCGATGAACGACGCACTACAACTTCTGCTTGAACGTACCTCCAATCCCCGCTTGCAAGAGCCGGCGCCTACCAGTGAGCAGCTGGATATGCTATTCAGGGCAGCGGTGCGTGCGCCTGACCATGCTCAGTTGCGGCCCTGGCGTTTTTTGGTCGTCGAAGGGCAGGGGCTGGTGGAGCTGGGCGAGTTGTATGCTACGGCAGTGCAATATTGCACCCCGGCTTCCACTGAAGAGCAACTCAAGCGCGCCCGCAACATGCCGCTACGGGCACCGATGATTGTGGTATTGATCGCTTGTTTGCAAGAGCATCCAAAAGTGCCTGAGTTTGAGCAAATCATTGCTGCAGGCTGTGCGGGGCATGGTATTTTACTGGCCGCCCAGGCAATTGGCCTGGGCGCGTTCTGGCGTTCTGGCGAGCTGTGTGAAAACAGTATTGTTGCCAAAGGGCTTGGCCTGAAAGACACCGAGAAACTGATAGGTTTTATGTACCTGGGCACACCCACTCAGCAGGCCAAGGCCGGTGTCGGCCCTGACCCGCAACAGTTCGTCAGCCACTGGCCTCGAAGCGAATAGCTGCTATAAGCCGTTATCGATGGGCAAAATGATGCTGGCGACAAAGCCGCCCTCGGGATGATTAGCCAACTGCAAACTTCCGCCCAGCTGTTCCACGCAGCGTTGGGTAATAGTCAATCCCAGTCCATAACCATTGGCAGCTTGTCCGCTGGCTCGAACAAAGGGTTCGGCCAATTGTGTCAGCAGTTCTGCCGGAGCGCCCGGGCCATGGTCCCGTAGTTTGAACTGAACTCTACTATCAGGCTGGACTGCTACACTAAACTCGATGGGCTGCCCCGTCGGATTAAACCGCAAGGCATTACGCAACAGATTGTCCAGTGCACGTTGCAAAACACGCGCATCGGTATGTAATTTCAGCTGTTCCGGGCAGCGCAGCTGAATGTGTTGCTCCGGGGCCAGTAGGCTGGCATCTTCGACCAGCTCTTGCAGCAGTGGCAGCAGTGGCACGGACTCCAGGCTTAACTGCTCACCGGCCACCCGGGCCAGCGCAAGAATTTCATCAATCAGTTCGTCCAGCCGTCGACATTCGTGATTCAGTTTGGGCCAAAGCTGCTCTCGTTTTTCATCAGTCGCGCGTTCGGCCAGTGCGAGTCCTATCTGCAGTCTGGCCAGCGGAGAGCGCAGCTCATGAGAAACATCACGCAATAGCTGACGCTGGCTGCTCAGCATGCCCTGCAGGCGCTGGCCCATCCGGTTGAAGTCCGTCGCCAGCACACCAAATTCGTCACGACGTTGTGCCATTTGTGCCAGGCTGCTTTGCTGATAAGCAGTTTCGCCAAGCTCATGCACGGCCAGCCGCAAGCGTCGCAAGGGGCGGGTAATTGAAAGAGTCAGGAGCAAACTGGCGGCAGTAATCACCAAAATGGCGATGATCAGGGTAGTGGCCGGGCCAAGACCCCGACTCATTTGCCATTTGGTCAGTTCGGGCATGGGAACCCGATACACAAACAACAGGTTTTGCTCGCTATTTAATACCACTTCCTGCGTCAGGCGGCGCCAGGCTGAAGGGTTGTCTTCCGGCATGTCTTGCATACGCCGGTTACGGCCCCAGCCGTTGGCAGCAATCATCTGGCCGTCTTCGGCGAAGACCTGCACCGAGATGTGATAAGAGTGACGCGCTTGTCGGAGCACTTCCTGGGCCTGTGCCAAATCTGCCCGGCTGTAATGCTGCAGCCACTGACTGGACAGGTCTTTCAGTACCGGATGTTGTGATAACACCCAGCTGTCCTGATTAAACAGCCGGGTGGCGAGAAATGTGAGGATACCGGTCAGGATCAGGGCGCACCAAAAGACACCCATAACACGCCAGAATATTGATCTCATGCTTGCATCCCCTGACGAAAACCGCCGGCTTGTGGGCCGGCGGTCATGTTTTAGTTAAGTGAAGGGTTAACGGTAGTCACGCATTGGCTGGCCACCTTGACGCTGGTTCATGCCGGGCTGCATGCGCTGCTGTTTGTCCATCGGCTTCTGAAACTGCCCCTTGTTACCCTTCTGGAAGTTCTTCTCCTGCATTTGGCCACGGTTACCGGGCTGACCAAAGTTTTGGCGGCGACTGTCACGGATTGCATTCATTTTCTCGTGGTGGCGGTCAAAGATGACTTGCTGTTCAGGGTTCAGCAGCTTGTGCATGTCCTTGCGATGATGATCCCGCTGGCGTTGCTGTTTTTCCTGAAAGTCCTGGCGCTGCTTCATCTGGTTATTGCGGAAGGCTTCGTTTTTCTTCAGGAATTTTTGCTGCTGGGCTTGATCAAGATTCAATTCTTGCATCAGTGCTTCCTGGTTGGCTTGTTGCCATTGTTGGCGCATTTCCATGCGGTCGGCGGCTTGTGCGCCTGCAATAGGCAATACGGCAGCGAGGGCCAAGGCGATAAATTTAATACGCATGAGACTTCTCCTGTTTGCATGTTCCGGTGATCCGGCTTGGGACACAGTATGGCCCAATGAAAGTAAAGCGCGGTCAGGGCAGTGTAAAGGCTGGGTAAAGCTATTCGGCAGCGACGGTATACAAATAGCCACGCCCGCGAATTGAGACAATGCGTGGCTCGCCGTTGGCGTTGGGGCCCAGTTTGCGCCGCAAATTACTGATATGCATGTCGATGCTGCGGTCGTACAAGGTCAGCTTGCGCTCCAGTGCGCGTTCGGTGAGCTGATGCTTGTCAATCGGTTCTTCGGGCTGACTGAGCAGCACTTCAAGGATTTTACCTTCGGAAACAGTCAGACTGATTTCTTCACCGTTCAAAATAACCATGCCGCGCGCCGGGCTGTACTCCAGATCGGCGTAACGCAACAGGGCAGGAGTCACCGGCTCGATGGAAGAGTGACTGCGGCGCAGCACTGCCTTGAGACGTGCGGTCAGCTCGCGGGGATCACATGGTTTGGAGAGGTAATCATCCGCGCCAAGTTCAAGGCCCAAAATACGGTCAGTCGGCTCGCCACGGGCCGACAGCATCAGCACTGGCAGCTCGATGTGCTGGGTGCGTAAAGTACGCAGTAGCTCAAGTCCGTTACCGTCGGGCAGCATCACATCGAGCACCACGGCTTCAGGCAGCGGCTCAATTTGTAAACGCTGCAGTGCGCTGGCGGTGTCATGTACTGCTTCTATCTGGAAGCCATCTTGCTCCAGCCAGGCACCCAACAGCTCGCACAGTTCCAGATCGTCGTCGACCAGTAAAACATGGCTCATGTTGTGATCATTCCTTAGGCAGGAAACACCTGCTTGAACGGGCGCACCTGTACCTGCTGGTACACGCCGGCAGCAACATAAGGATCGGCATCAGCCCAGGCCTGCGCTTCAACCAGCGAAGCAAACTCGGCAACGACCAGACTACCGGTAAAGCCGGCCTGGCCCGGATCGGGATTATCAATAGCCGGAGTCGGCCCGGCCAGAACCAGACGGCCCTGATTCTGCAGTGTTTGCAGGCGTTCAAGATGGGCAGGGCGGGCGGCCAAACGTTTCTCAAGACTATCGGCAACGTCAGTGGCGAAAATGGCGTACAGCATGTTCAGGCTCCTTCGGGTGGGGTTTGTATATGGCGGGAAATGTAAATACCTTGGGCAATCAGGAATACCAGAGTCATGCCCAGGCTACCAAATACTTTGAAGTCGACCCAGATCTCGTGAAAAGTAAAGGCCACAAACAGGTTGGCGGCACCAGAGAAAATAAAGAATGCGACCCAGGCAATATTTAACTTGCGCCATACCGGTTGTGGCAACTCAAGGGCGTGTCCCATCATGCGCTGGATCAGGGGTTGTTTGCCAATAAACTGGCTGCCGAAAAAAGCCAGGGCAAACAGCCAGTTGACCACTGGCGCTTTCCACTTCAAAAAAGTTTCGCTGTGAAACGCCAGTGTCAGGCTGCCAAATACGAGGCAGCCAGCCAGAGTCAGCCACTGGCCTTTTTCCAGTCTTTTTTGTGCTAAAAACAGCGCACCATAAACCAGCACTGAACTGACAATCAGTACCGCTGTGGCGCTAAAAATTCCGCCAAGGGTCCAGCTGTAACCAAACAGCTCCAGATCGCGTGGTTCCAGCTTAAACACAAGGAAAAACAGCAGCAGGGGAATAAAGTCGATAAACTGTTTCACTATTACGGCCAATTTGCTCAAGAAGGGGCATAATATAGCAAATTCAACCTCTTGCTTTAACCAGGAATAAAACAAATCAACACTTCCAGCGAAACAGTGAGTCAGACCAGTCCGTTTTTTATTGATCTACATTGCCACAGCACAGCCTCCGATGGCCTGCTGACGCCTACAGCACTGGTACAGCGTGCCCATGCACGCGGCATTCGGGTTCTGGCCCTGACCGATCATGACACCACAAAAGGCATTGCCGAAGCGCGGCAAGCCTGTGAACAGCTGGGTATGCATCTGGTCAACGGGATCGAGCTGTCTTGCACCTGGTCATCCACCACGATACATGTGCTGGGTTACGATTTTGCTCTCAACTCAGAACCCCTGAATGCTCTGGTTGAGCGTTTGCAGAGAGCCCGCTGGCTGCGTGCCAAAAAGATCAGCCAGCGTTTGGCTGCCAAAGGCATGTCGGACTGTCTGCAGGGTGCTCAAGCCATACAGGCGGAGCTGGGCGAGAACGAACAGCCACCGGCTCGGCCACATTTTGCCGAGCACCTGGTACGTGCCGGTCATGTCAGGGATCATGGCGAAGCCTTCAACAAGTGGCTGGGAGCCGGCAAAATTGGTGATGTGAAGCAGTTTTGGCCCGAGTTTGACGAAGTCATGCAGGTATTGCGCGATGCGGGAGCCTGGAGCAGTCTGGCGCACCCTTACCATTACAACTTTACCCGCAGCAAACGCCGCCGTCTGGTGGCCAGCTTTGTAGAGCAGGGCGGTCATGCGCTGGAAGTGAGCAATGGCCTGCAACCGGCAGAGCAACTGGGTACGCTGGCTGTGATGGCACGGGAGTTTGGTCTGGAAATCACCGCCGGCAGTGACTTTCATGCGCCGCGCAACTGGTCAGAGCTGGGTTTGTATCGTGCCCCGGCGGAAGATTTAACGCCCTTGTGGCAACGTTTTGCAGTACCGGCGGCCATGCTGGAGCCGGTCAATGGAGTTCAGTCATGAAGTTTTTCCAGATTCACACAGAAACCCCGCAACCACGTCTGGTGCGCCAGGCGGTGGATGTCATTCGTCGTGGCGGTGTCATCATTTATCCGGCTGACTCTTCCTATGCCCTGGGTTGCGCGGTCGGAGAGAAATCAGCACTGGACCGCATTCGCCAGATTCGCCGGCTCGACGACAAGCACAACTTCACCCTGATTTGCCGCGATCTATCCGAGTTGGGGCTGTACGCCAAGGTTAATACCAGTGCTTTCCGTCTGCTCAAAGCGCACTTGCCTGGTCCTTACACCTTTATTCTTGATGCGACCCGTGAAGTGCCGCGCATGCTGATGCATCCGAAAAAGCGCACCATTGGCTTGCGAGTACCAGCCAACCCGATTGCTCAGGCGTTATTGGAAGAGCTTGGCGGCCCAATGCTCAGTGTCAGTTTGATCATGCCTGGTTCCACGGAGCCGCTGAGTGATCCGTATGAGATTCGCGATCTGCTGGAACATCAGGTTGACCTGATTATTGATGGCGGCTACGGCACTTATGAAGCCTCCACGGTAGTCGATCTGACTGGAGATCAGCCAGAGATTGTCCGTTACGGCAGCGGCGATGTCAGCGCCTTTGTGGAAGCCTGACACTGATGGGCGGGCAGGCTGAGGAGACTATCCTGCAGGAGCAGCTGCCACTGGCGCTGGTCTATGGCGAAGCCGTGCAAAGCCTGCCGCAGGATCTGTATATTCCACCGGATGCGCTGGAAGTCATTCTGGATGCCTTTGAAGGCCCGCTTGACCTGTTGCTGTACCTGATCCGTAAACAAAACATTGATATTCTTGATATTCCGGTTGCCGACATTACCCGGCAGTACATGCAATATGTTGAACTGATGCG
>CAZBXG010000004.1:0-3026 GCA_964495925.1 uncultured Thiopseudomonas sp. | reverse complement strand
CCGGATATTGACATGAACGAGCTGCTGCAGGCACTGGCCGATGTTTTGCAGCGTGCCGACATGTACGAAAGTCACCAGATCAGTCGTGAAACGCTGTCCACACGGGAACGTATGGGCATCATTCTGGAGCTGCTGCGGGACGGCACATTTGTACCTTTCCGTTGCTTTTTTGTAGTTGAAGAAGGTCGTTTGGGCGCAGTAGTGACGTTCATGGCCATTCTTGAACTGGTCAAGGAAGGCTTGATCGAGCTGGTACAAAACGAGCCTTATGCCGAAATCCATGTACGGACGAGCCAGTATGACTAACGAACCCGGCTGGTTGCCCAATGTTGTGCAAGCTTTGCTGCTGGCCTGGCGCAAACCCTTGTCTGTGCAGCAAATACAGCAATTACTTGAGCCAGAACAGCTGACCAGCAGCGAAATACAGACAGCATTGCAGCAACTGGAAGCACAGCTCGAAGCGGGTCCACTGCGGCTGCACAAAGTTGCCAGCGGTTACCGCCTGCAAATTTGTGGCAGTTACACAACATATATCGAACGACTGTGGGAAGAGCGCCCGCAGCGATATTCGCGTGCCTTGCTGGAAACACTGGCATTGATTGCGTACCGGCAGCCAGTCACTCGTGGTGAAATTGAGGACGTACGCGGCGTCATGGTCAGCAGCCATATCATCAAGACACTGCAAGAACGTGACTGGATCAAAGTGGTTGGCCACAAAGAAGTTCCCGGACGACCGGCGCTGTTCGCCACCACCAAAGCATTTTTGGATTATTTCAATTTGCAGGGTCTGGACGAATTGCCACCGTTAAAAGAAGTGCGCGACCTGAGTGTAGCGTTTGAAAAGCTACAGGATAATCTGGTACGCAGCGCGGAAACTGCTGCGGTCAAACCGGGTCAGGAGTTTGAAGAGGAAGATGCTTCCGGCACTGCGGTGCAGGAACTCAGCTTCAGCCATTTACTGGCTGAACTGGAGAAAATGGAAGATAACCTGAAAACCGATTTTGAAGATCTGGATGTGGCGGCTGAGCAGACTGTTGATGAATGATCAAGGAAAGCCATAATGGATATTATGTTAAATAGACTATATCCAGCTGCGTCGTCATGCCACGCTGTCACTGCAAAATCGTTTTGTTAGGCTTCTCTGCCTAAATCCATACATATCACAAGGAAATCATCATGCAGCGCTTTTTCATCAAGTCGTTGTGCCTGTCTGTCGCTCTGGCTCTGACAGCACCTGTATTGGCAGCGGGTCAACATGATGTGCACACCGCCGAGGCCAACAAGGGTTTGTTTGCTGCAACAGTCGGCAACATGGGCATTGAGCAGCCCTGGTCGCGAGCGATGCCGCCAACTGCTCATACGGGTGCGCTGTTTGTCAGCATTCACAATCAGGGCCCGGCTGATCGCTTGCTCTCTGCCGACGTTGATATTGCCGAAAGCGCTGAACTGCACGCGCATGTGCATCAGGACGGCCTGATGAAGATGGTTCAGGTGGATGAAATTGAAGTACCGGCCAGCGGCAGCCTGGAGCTGAAACCCGGCGGTTATCACATTATGCTGATTGGCTTGAAACAGCCTTTGCGTGAAGGCGGGCACTTCCCTGTCCGACTTGAGTTTGCCAATGCTGGCACCGTCGAGCTGGAAGCCCGGGTACTGGACATGATGGCGGGAACCGCTGCGGGTGATCATTCACAGCACTAACTGCTCGGTTACGGTCTGTTAGCAAACTCCGCAATACCGGAACTGGTCTTGCGGAGTTTGATTTCGCTACCTGTTAAAGCCTAGCAAGAGTCAGCGTGCAGCAGTACGCATGGTGACAAACTCTTCTGCCGCGGTCGGGTGAATACCGATGGTGTCATCGAAAATAGCTTTGGTTGCACCGGCTTTCAATGCCACTGCCAAGCCCTGAATCAGCTCTCCAGCATCAGGACCAACCATATGACAACCGAGTACTTTGTCACTCTGCTTGTCGACCACCAGCTTCATGAAAATGCGTTCTTGCTGCTCAGAAAAGCTGAGCTTCATCGGGCGGAAACTGCTGGTAAAAACACTGACATCATGCCCCGCCGCTTTGGCCTGCTCTTCGCTCAGACCAACCGTAGCAATGTTGGGCAAAGTGAAAACAGCGGTTGCAATGTGGTCGTAACTGACCGGCTTATACTCGTCCGGTTTGAACAAACGGCGGGCCACAGCCATGCCTTCGGCCAGTGCCACAGGAGTCAGTTGCGGACCGGCGATCAAGTCGCCGACGGCCAAGATACCCGGCTCACTGGTCTCGTAGAGCTCGTTAACTTTGACCAATCCTTTCGCATCCAGCTCTACATTGACATTTTCCAGCCCCAGGTTATCCAGCATCGGGCGACGGCCAATTGCATAGAATACACAGTCAACCTCCAGCACACTGCCATCTTGATAAGTTACTTTAAGAGTTTCGTCTTTCCCTGATTTTTCAATGGACTGCACGTCACTATTGAAGTGAATTTGAACACCTTTGCCGAGCATGCTGTCGCGTACGTGCTCGCGTACCTCCTGATCAAAACCGCGCAAAAACAGCTCGCCGCGGTAGGATAAATGTGTCTCGCTGCCCAGCCCGTTAAAGATGGAAGCAAACTCCAGAGCAATATAACCACCACCGACTACCAGCACCCTCTTGGGTTGCTGTTTCAGGTAAAACACCTGGTTGGAATCAGTAATGTATTCCTTGCCCGGAATATCCGGCAGCACCGGCCAGCCGCCGGTTGCCAGTAAAATATGCTTGGCGCTGTACACCTTGCCATCAACTTCAACCTGATGCGGGGCAACGATACGGGCATGACCGTTAAGCAAAGTCACTCCGCTGTTTTCCAGCAGCCGGCCATAAATACCGTTGAGTCGCCCTATTTCGCGGTCTTTGTTGGCGATCAGGGTGGTCCAGTCAAAACCGGCAGCGGCGGCATCCCAGCCAAAGCTGCGACTCAGTTCAATGTCCTCACTGTAATGGGCAGCGTAAGACATCAGTTTTTTCGGCACGCAGCCCACGTTGACGC
>CAZBXG010000003.1:15004-55795 GCA_964495925.1 uncultured Thiopseudomonas sp. | reverse complement strand
CCACTGTCGGGGGCAAGCCCCCTCCTACAAAAGCATGCCTTTCTGCTAGCTATCCGCCAACCACACCAGACTCGCCATCCGCCCGGTCACGGCATTGCGCCGATAAGAATAGAACCGCTGATCGGTCAGGGTACAAAAGCCACCGCCATATACTGCCTGCACTCCGGCAGCGGCCAAGCGAATACGTGCCAGCAAGTACAAATCCGCCAACCAATGCCCAGCCCGTGTCGAAGGCACAAAAGCAGATTCAGCCTGTGCATGCTGTGCCGCAAACGCCTCACGCACTTCCGGTCCGACCTCATACACTTGCGGTCCAATCGCCGGCCCCAGCCAAACCACTGCCCGCCCGGGCTCAATCTGCATGGCAGCCAAAGTGTTTTCCAGTACGCCACCGACCAGACTGCGCCAGCCGGCGTGGGCTGCTGCCACACAGCTACCAGCGCGGTCAGCAAACAACACCGGCAAACAGTCCGCCGACATGATGCTGCACGCCACACCCGGCGTACGGCTCCAGCTGGCATCTGCCACTGCGACCGCAGTAGGCTGCGCTTCAACTACAGCCACGCCATGTACCTGTTCCAGCCAGGCCGGCGTGCAGCCCAGCTGCTGTGCCAGCCAGTCACGGTTGGCCTGCACCTGCGACAGGTCATCGCCCACATGATCGCCCAGATTAAAACCGTCAAACGGCGGCTGGCTGTCACCCGACGTGCGGGTGGTGACACAAGCCCGCACATTGGCCGGAACCGGCCAGTCCGGCCTGATCCAGTCAAACGGGATGCTCATGCACCAAAGTCCCCACTATCTTCTTCGAGCAGATGCAGCAGCCAGTCCATATCTTCGGGGCGGCCCACCTGCCAGCTACGCCGCTCGCCCGTCAGCGGATGATCCAGCTCCAGCTTCCAGGCATGCAGAGCCTGACGCGGGAAGGTTTTCAGCGCATCAACCAGTGTGGGGCTGGCGCCTGGCGGAATACGGAAACGGCCACCATACATGGGGTCACCCACTAGCGGAAAACCTGTATGGGCCATGTGAACCCGAATCTGGTGGGTACGCCCGGTTTCCAGCTGCACCCGCACATGGGTATAGCTGCGGAAACGCTGCACCACACGAAAATGGCTGATTGCCTGCTTACCGCCTTCGTTGACTGCCATTTTCTGCCGCTGTTGCGGGTGACGACCAATCGGAGCGTCAATGGTGCTGCCGGATGTCACCACACCACAAACAATCGCCTCATAAGTACGGCCCACAGTGCGTGCCTGCAGCTGTTCAACCAGCCGTGTATGCGCCAGTAAGGTTTTCGCCACCATCAGAATGCCGGAGGTGTCCTTGTCGAGCCGGTGGACGATACCGGCACGCGGCACCTCCCGCACTTGTGGTGCGTGGTGCAGCAAGGCATTGAGCAACGTACCACTAGGATGTCCTGCCGCAGGGTGTACCACCAGGCCGGCAGGCTTGTTGATGAGCAACAGGTGCTCGTCTTCGTAAATAATGTCCAGCGGAATATCCTGCGCCAGCCATTCACCCTGTGCTTCCTGCTCGGCCTGCAAATGCAGCACGGCCCCACCGTATACACTGTCGCGCGGGCGTATCTGTTTGCCGTCAACGGTCAGGTTGCCGTCGCGAATCCAGCCGGTCAGACGGGAGCGTGAAAAATCGGCAAACAACTGGGCTGCCACCTGATCCAGCCGCTGGCCGCCCAGCTCATTGGGTACGGTTGCAGTGAGTTCAATCTGTTCTGTAGCTATAGACATAGGTTTTCTATTTTCCTGGCTTGCACAAACCCCTAACCACCAGCGCACACGGATAAAGCACGGACCAAGTTGCGATTCCTTTGGTTTCCGTACACCGGTTATGGTTAAATGCACTCATTTCCTGCACAGGTTTGCGGGAGGCAACTATAACAGGCTGACTGTAAAACTGCTGCAGTCCGCCCTTTTTTATCAACGGGGCATCAGTGTTTTCGACACTGGAACCGCTAACCGGCTTCTTGATTTAGGCGAATCCGAACCATGCGCATACAGCATCTGTTTTTTCTGGCTCTATTCAGTTTCCTGGCTGCTTGCTCAAGCAAGAAGGTCGTTGATGAAAACCTCAGCGAGCGCGAGCTCTACGAACAAGCCCAGACCGACCTGGGCAAAAAGAACTACTCCACTGCCATTCGCAAACTGCAGGCGCTGGAGTCGCGCTATCCGTTTGGACGCTACGCAGAGCAATCGCAACTGGAACTGATGTTCGCACACTACAAAAACCGCGACTATGAATCAGTCAATGCCACCGCCGACCGCTTTATCCGCCTGCACCCACAACATGAAAATGCCGACTATGCCTACTACATGCGTGGTCTGTCAGCGTTCGAGCAAGACCGTGGCATTCTGGCCCGTTTTCTACCGCTGGACATGACCCAGCGCGACCCCGGTGCCACCCGTGATTCCTATAACGAGTTTGCTCGTCTGATCAACCGCTATCCAAACAGCCAGTACGCACCAGATGCCAAACAGCGCATGATTTACGCGCGCAACCTGCTGGCCGATTATGAAGTCCACGCAGCCCGTTACTACATCAAGCGCAAAGCGTACGTCGCGGCACTGAACCGTGGCCGCTACATTGTAGAAAACTTTCAGGGCACACCTGCCGTACCGGACGGACTGGCCATCATGGTGCAGAGCTACCGTATCCTCGGCCTGGACGAGCTGGCCGAGGACAGCCTGCTGACCCTGCAAGAAAACTACCCCGAGCACGCCAGCCTGACTACACGCGGTAAAAAGCGCGGCAAGAAACTGGCCAAACAGGACACTTTCAACCCTGACTACAAAGAAGCCGCTTCCCGCTCTTGGCTGAACAAGGCCAGCTTTGGCCTGCTGGGCAAAGATAACCGCCTGGAGCAACCGCCGGTCAAAACTCAGGCGGCCAAAGAAATGCAGCGTCAGCTGAAGGATGCGGAAGAAAACCTGCCCAAAGAAATCCGTCAGGGCAAGTAAATAGCAACATTGTTAAAAGGCACCTGCGGGTGCCTTTTTCGTATCTGCGCCAATATATTCTTGACCTGTATCAACCCTGGTCACTTCCTCGCCGCGTATGCGCCCTTGGTCGTAAGGCCATGCCTTGGATTTCATCCGGTCATCACGTAAAGTATTTTTCCACTGATTTTCGGCAGGCAGCCAAGGTTGCCACTGACCATCAGCTGCGCTGCGCCCGGGGTGCAGGCTTTTTATTTTATTGATACAAAGGATCCACGTTATGTCCACTCGCCAGACCGGTACCGTCAAATGGTTCAACGATGAAAAAGGCTTCGGCTTCATCACCCAGGAAAACGGTCCAGACCTGTTCGTTCACTTTCGCGCCATCGAAGGCACCGGCTTTAAATCCCTGAAGGAAGGCCAACAGGTCACTTTCGAAGCAGTGGAAGGCCAGAAAGGCATGCAGGCAGACAAGGTTCAGCCAATCGGCTAACTACTCTGCTGCAGGCAAAGCCCCTTACCCAGGGGCTTTTTTTATGGGCTGGGTATTTTCCCGCCAAACAGATAGAATTCACCCGCTATCCGTTATGAGGTTTCCATGTCCAGACCCATGCTACAGCCCCAGGGGCAATTCCCCAAGGCCGGCCTGATTCGCCGCTTTGCCGCCATGTTTTACGATTTCATGTTGTGCATGGCGCTGATCATGATCGTGACTTGGGTTTACCAGCAGGGCGTTTTGCGCCTGATCTACGGTGCTGAACAGCTCAAGTCGATGGCCGAAGCCGGTGCGCTGGACCACGACCCGATTCTTGCCAGCCTGGTATTGCTGGCCCTGTTCGCCTTTTTTGCCAAGTTCTGGACCCATACTGGCCAGACGCTGGGCATGCAGGCCTGGGGGATTCGGGTGCAAAATGCCGATGGCCGCCGTATCAGCCTGCAGCAGGCGCTACTGCGCTTTGTCATTGCGATTTTCTCTTGGCTGGCACTGGGTTTGGGCTTCTGGTGGCAACTGTGGAGCAAAAACAACTCCACCTGGCATGACACCTACTCGGAAACTGTCACAATCCAGCTGCCCAAAGGCGTGCATAAAAAATAGCTCGCCCTGCGCTGCCACTGCGTCTACAGCCCACCCCTTGAGCCATATCGGACAAAAGCCGATAATGGCCAGCTATTTTTGCCTGTTTTTGATCCGGGACCACCATGAAAGACCACATTCGCCAGCTCGTTCACACCGCCCTGCAGCAACTTAACCATGACGGCGTTCTGCCCGACGGGCTGCAACCGAATATTCAGGTGGAGAACGCCCGCGACAAGGCCCATGGTGATTTCGCCAGCAACATCGCCATGATGCTGGCCAAGCCGGCCGGCATGAAGCCACGCGACCTGGCGGAAAAAATTCTTGCTGCACTGCCGCAAGATGAGCAAGTCAACAAAGTCGAAATCGCCGGTCCAGGCTTTCTTAATTTTTACCAGAATCATGCCGCACTGGCGCAACGCCTTGACGCTGCCCTGAACGATAGCCGTCTGGGTATTCCAGCCGTCAGTGCAGTGCAAAAGGTTGTGGTTGACCTGTCCTCGCCCAATCTGGCCAAGGAAATGCACGTTGGTCATTTGCGCTCGACCATAATTGGTGACGCAGTTGCCCGGACGCTGGAGTTTCTTGGTCATGAGGTCGTTCGCCAGAATCACGTCGGTGACTGGGGAACCCAGTTCGGCATGCTGCTGGCCTATCTGCAGGAAAACCCCCAGGCGGAACAGGGCGAGCTGGCCGACCTGGAAGAGTTTTATCGTGCAGCCAAACAACGCTTTGATGAAAGCGAAGAGTTTGCCACCCGCGCCCGTGAGCTGGTCGTTCAGCTGCAAGCCGGTGACGCCGAGTGCCTGCGTTTGTGGCGCAGTTTCAACGAAATCTCCCTGAGCCATTGTCAGGAAGTGTATGACCGTCTGGGCGTCAAGCTGGGCATGGCCGATGTGCGTGGCGAAAGTGCTTATAACGACGACCTGGCCGGCATCATCGACGAGCTGCGCCGCCAGAAGTTGCTCACTGAAGACCAGGGTGCGCAATGTGTGTTCATGGACGAGTTCAAAAACAGCGAAGGTCAGCCACTGCCCCTGATTGTGCAAAAAGCTGACGGCGGCTACCTGTATGCCACCACTGACCTGGCTGCTGTGCGTTATCGCCATAATCAGCTCAAAGCCAACCGTGTGCTGTACTTTGTTGACCAGCGCCAGGCTCTGCACTTCCAAATGGCTTTTGCCGCTGCCCGGCTGGCTGGCTTTGCCGACGCCAGCATGCAGCTGGAACACATGGGTTTTGGCACCATGAACGGCGCAGATGGCCGCCCGTTCAAAACCCGCGATGGCGGCACCGTCAAACTGATCGACCTGCTCAACGAAGCCGAACAACGCGCCTACACGCTGGTCAAAGAAAAGAATCCACAGCTGGAAGAAAGCGAACTGCAAGGCATTGCCCGTGCAGTAGGCATTGGTGCGGTCAAGTACGCTGACCTGAGCAAACACCGCGCCAGCGACTATAGCTTCAACTTTGACCTGATGCTCAGTTTTGAGGGCAACACTGCACCTTATATGCTCTACGCTTATACCCGAGTCGCCAGTGTATTCCGTCGTCTGGGCGTTTCCCTGCACGATCCACTGGACGGCCAGATCGAGCTGCAACACTCCGCCGAGCAAGATCTGGCTGCCGGTCTGGCCCGTTTCAGCGAGGTGCTGGCCAATCTGGCAGACAAGGGCACGCCACATATTTTGTGTACTTACTTGTATGAATTGGCTGGTTTGTTCTCCAGTTTCTACGAACAGTGCCCAATTCTGTCCAGTGAAGATACCAATGTGCGTAACAGTCGCCTGCGCCTGACCGCCCTCAGTGGCCGCACCTTGCAAACCGGACTGGATCTGCTCGGCATTCAGACTCTGGAGCGTATGTAAGTCATGGCAGCACGCAAAAAAGCCGCACCAAAGCGGGGGGCGTCCCGCTATCAGGAACCCGCAAAAAAGCCGGTGCATCCGCTGGTCTGGGTGGTACTGGGTCTGGTTGTGGGTGTATTTATCATGTCACTGCTCAAACTGGAGCCCGGCAAGGATCACGTCAAGCGCGAAACGGCCAAACCGGCAGCCAGCCCGTCGGCCAGTCAGCCGCAAACCGCAACAAACCCGGAATCTTCTGCCAACAAGCCGAAATACGAATTTTACACGCTGCTGCCTGAGTCCGAAGTGATAGTGCCACCAGACGCGCTACCGGAAAAAGCACCGCCTCCGCCCAGTGCGCGTGAGGTGGAAGCCAAGCGCAAAGCAGAGGCCGCTCGTGCACAGGCCTTGCTGGACGGCAAGCAGCCGCCACCGGCACCACCACGCAAGGAAGTCACCCAGTTTTACTTACAGGCTGGCTCCTTCCCCGAGCGCGAGAAGGCCGAAGCGGTGCGTGCACGTTTACTGCTGACCGGACAGAATGTACATATCGAGCCGGGGCAAGTCGCTAACAGAACCTGGTACCGAGTGCTGGTCGGCCCGTTTGCCAGCCGCGAGCAACTGAACACAGCACAAACGCAGCTATCGCACAGCGGCTTCAACAACCTGTTGTTGCAGCAACGCAAAGCCCGCATGTGAATCTCTGCCAGGGCGCATGGAAGTGCCCGGCTCTTTTTAGATCTTGTAACAATAAGCTGCTGTGCCGGCCCAGCCCTTGAACTTCCTCCACGCTGCCCCCACGTGTTGCAGATACAGTCAACAGCAGCCGGAGACACTCCCTTGACCACAATCGTATCCATCCGCCGCAACGGCAAAGTCGTCATGGGCGGCGATGGCCAGGTTTCCCTGGGCAATACCGTTATGAAAGGCAATGCCAAAAAAGTCCGCCGTTTGTATCACGGTGAAGTGCTGGCCGGTTTCGCCGGAGCTACCGCCGACGCTTTCACCCTGTTTGAGCGTTTTGAAGGCCAGCTGGAAAAACACCAAGGCCATCTGGTACGCGCTGCCGTCGAACTGGCCAAAGACTGGCGCACCGACCGCAGCCTCAGCCGTCTTGAAGCCATGCTCGCCGTCGCCAACAAAGACGCTTCGCTGATCATTACCGGCAATGGTGATGTGGTTGAACCCGAACACGGCCTGATTGCCATGGGTTCCGGCGGAGCCTTTGCCCAGGCCGCTGCCATGGCCTTGCTGGAAAACACCGAGTTAAGCGCTCGAGAAATTACCGAAAAAGCGCTGCATATCGCTGGTACCATCTGTGTATTTACCAACCAGAATCTGACCATTGAAGAACAGGACAGCACTGTTTAATCCAGCATTTACTGCTGATGCACAAGACACCCGAATCATGTCGCGACTGGAGTCGCTTCCACAATCTAAAATCGAATACGCAATACCTGTGGGAGCAGCCTTAGCCGCTACCCGAGCAATCCGGTACTCCACTGCAGATACATAAGGTACACGGAGCTTGTCGCGGCTGAAGCCGCTCCTACAGACACGCTGACTTATTTTTGCGGCTGCCCCGGGCCAGCCGCCGACGGAGACAATTCATGTCCATGACACCCCGCGAAATTGTTCACGAACTCAACCGCCACATTATTGGTCAGGACGAAGCCAAACGTGCTGTCGCCATTGCCCTGCGCAACCGCTGGCGTCGCATGCAGCTGCCAGTCGAACTGCGGAGCGAAGTCACCCCGAAGAACATCCTGATGATCGGCCCGACCGGCGTCGGCAAAACCGAAATTGCCCGCCGCCTTGCCCGTCTGGCCAATGCGCCCTTCATTAAGGTGGAAGCAACCAAATTCACCGAAGTCGGCTATGTAGGCCGTGATGTTGAGTCCATCATTCGCGACCTGGCCGACGCCTCGGTAAAAATGTTGCGCGAACAAGAAATGCTGAAGTTGCGCCACCGCGCCGAAGATGCCGCCGAAGAGCGCATTCTTGATGCTTTGCTGCCAGCTGCGCGCAGTGGCTTTGAAGAAGAAAGTCGTGGCGAAGACAATGCCACGCGCCAACTGTTTCGCAAACGCCTGCGCGAAGGTCAGCTGGACGACAAGGAAATCGACATTGAAGTGGCAGAAAACCAGGTTGGCGTCGAAATCATGGCCCCGCCCGGCATGGAAGAAATGACCAGCCAGCTGCAAAATCTGTTCTCCGGTTTGCACAAGGACCGTAAAAAGACCCGCAAAATGCGTGTCGCCGATGCCCTCAAGCAAATCCGTGATGAAGAAGCCGCTCGCCTGGTCAACGAAGAAGAGCTCAAAGCCCGTGCGCTGGAAGCCGTGGAGCAAAACGGCATTGTGTTTATTGACGAAATCGACAAAATTGCCAAGCGCGGCAATGTAGGTGGTGCCGATGTATCCCGCGAAGGCGTACAGCGTGACCTGTTGCCGCTGATTGAAGGCTGCACCGTCAACACCAAGCTGGGCATGATCAAAACCGACCACATCCTGTTTATTGCCTCAGGGGCATTCCATCTGAGCAAACCCAGCGACCTGGTACCCGAGCTGCAAGGCCGCCTGCCGATTCGCGTTGAACTGAAAGCCCTGACTCCGGAAGACTTCGAGCGCATTCTCAAAGAGCCACATGCCTCGCTAACCGAGCAGTATGTCGCCCTGCTGGCCACCGAAAACCTGAGCATTGCCTTCACCGATGACGGTATTGAGCGTATTGCCCAGATCGCCTGGCAGGTCAACGAAAAAACCGAAAACATCGGTGCCCGCCGCTTGCACACATTACTGGAACGCTTGCTGGAAGAGCTGTCTTTCAGCGCCGGTGATCTGGCCAGCGAGCAGGAGGGTAACGCCCTACAAATTGACGCCGCCTATGTCGACAAACATCTGGGCGAGCTGGCCAAAGACGAAGATTTGTCCCGCTATATTTTGTAATTTCAGACTGCACAACCGGCCAGCTTTGCCTGCCTCAGCGCAGCTGGCCGGTTATGCGCCTGACACTCAAAACAAAGCAGCCCTCCAGCATTTAACACATCAGCAGGACACCGGCGTACAAGCCCTGCTTTTCTGCCATCCATTACGGCCAGCATGCGCTGCTAAGTTTCATGGGCATACTCACAACATGCTTGTGAAATCTGCGTCCCATTGGCGCATACTCCTGACCTCCGGCCATAAACATTAAAAACCAGCCATGAAAATCCCCAATAAAATCCGCCTCAACACCATTGAGCAACAACTGGAGCTGGGCTACGCCAGCGGCGAACAGTTCGCCCTGCCCGCCGAATTTTTACGCGTGCTGTCCCCCTCCGCCGAAGTCCAGGGCCACGGCAATCCTGTTTTGCAAAGTGGCAAGCAATTCGTCCGCCTGAACAAAGTTGAAGCCGCTGGCAACTATGCCCTCAAGCTGACTTTCGATGACGGTCACGACACAGGACTTTACACTTGGGACTACTTGCACCAGCTGGGCAGCAATCAGAAGCAGCTGTGGCAGGACTATCTCGACCAGCTCCTGGCCGCCAACCAGTTTCGCGACCCCAGCCAGTCCGCAGTCAGAATTATGCTCTAAACACCATTCTGACGACCCAGATACCGGAACAAACCCGGCAAGCATAACCCGACCAAAACCCTGTGCATCTGTCCACCTGTTACCTGTTACCTGTTACCTGTTACCTGCCATCATTGTACAAACTCCCGAAGCGACTCCCCAGCCACCAACACAAGGCTATTTCGGTGCGGACAGGACCGGAGTCAGGCCTTAGCGGTTTGTGGCAGTTTACTGACACGAACCAGCGTCAGCCTGGCGCAGCGTCTTGTCCGCACCAGCCCAACTCCCCAAACCTGACCACCAAAACACCCCCAACACATCACAACAAACAACATTCCTGACCAGCATCATGCACGGGCAAGACAAAGCATCCCCGGAGCAGTAGAATAAGCGCCAATTTGTAAAAGGTGCAGGAACATGAACGATACACGCCAGGACTCCACCACCCACTTCGGCTACCAGACCGTTGATGAAAAACAAAAGGCCGACAAGGTTGCCGAAGTATTCCACTCGGTGGCTTCCCGTTACGACCTGATGAACGATGTACTTTCCGGCGGCATGCACCGCCTGTGGAAACGCCAGACCATCGAAATGTCCGGCGTACGCCGTGGCAATCAGGTGCTGGACATTGCCGGCGGTACCGGTGATCTGAGCCGTAAGTTCTCCACACTGGTCGGCCCGGAAGGCCAGGTGGTACTGGCCGACATCAACGATTCGATGCTCAAGGTCGGCCGCGACCGTTTGCTCGACAAAGGTGTCGCTGGCAACGTGCGCTTTGTTCAGGCTGATGCCGAATGCCTGCCCTTCCCCGACAACTATTTTGATGTTGTCACCATTGCTTTTGGCCTGCGTAACGTCACCCACAAAGACCGTGCCATTGAATCCATGCTGCGCGTACTCAAGCCGGGCGGACGCTTGCTGATTCTTGAGTTCTCCAAGCCGAAAAATCCATTGCTGACCAAGCTATACGACACCTACTCGTTCAACTTCATGCCGCTGGCCGGCAAGCTGATTACCAATGATGCCGACAGCTACCGCTACCTGGCCGAGTCAATCCGCATGCATCCGGACCAGGAAACCCTGAAAGCCATGATGGAAACTGCCGGATTTGCCGGTGTCAGTTACCACAACATGACCGGCGGCATTGTAGCCCTGCACCGTGGCATCAAGCCCTGATGCTGACACAACTGCTACTGGCCGGGGCAGACAGCAGCATCAACGCCCTGCTTCGGCTGGACCCGGTCAGCCAGCAACGCTTCGGCAAACTGGCTGGGCAGGTACTTGCCATTCAGGCCCGTGAACCCGACTTTGCCCTATTTTTGGTCTTGCAGCCCGAAGGTCTGCAACTGGCACGGCAATGGGAAGCACCAGCGGACTGCACCTTAAGTGCCACCACTGCCGAACTCTGGCAACTGCTGACGAGCAGTAACAAAGCAGCCGCCCTGTACCAGCCGGGCGTCACCATTACCGGTAACAACAGCTTGCTGGTCGAACTGGCCGACATTGTGCAGGCCATGGAAATCGACTGGGAGTTCCAGTTGCAGCAATGGTTTGGCCCGCTCGCCGCCGGACTGATTGGCAGCCATCTGCGCCTGCGCGGACGCTGGACTGCCGCCAACCTGGCCAGCCTGCATCAGCGCACCGAAGACTGGCTGGCCGAAGAAGCCCGCCTGCTGGTCGGCAACAATGAAGCCGAAAGCCGTTTTGCCGAACTGGACCAGCTCAAATTACAACTGGACCGCCTCGAAGCCCGTGCCGCGCTGATCCGCCGCCAGCTGGAGCCCGACACCGAATGAATTTCCTCGCCATCCGCCGCCTGTTCAACATTTTGCGCGTGATTATCCGCTACCGTCTGGACGACTATTTGTTCGCACTCAATCTGCCCTGGTATCTGGCCATCTGGCAGCGCCTGTTGCCATGGCGCTGGTTGCGCACCGACATGACCGAACGCCCGCGTGGCGAAGCCGTACGTCTGGCCCTGGAAGATCTCGGCCCGGTATTCGTCAAGTTTGGTCAAATTTTGTCTACCCGCCGCGACCTGCTGCCGCCGGATATGGCTGATGAACTGGCCCGTTTACAGGACGACGTACCACCCTTTCCTGCTGATGAAGCCCGCGCCCGCATTGAAGCTTCTCTCGGCGGTTCCGTTGAGCAGTTCTTTGCCAGTTTTGATAGCCAGCCGCTGGCCTCCGCCTCGATTGCCCAGGTCCATGCCGCCCGTCTAAAAACCGGCGAGGATGTGGTGGTCAAGGTGATTCGCCCTAATCTGAAACCGGTCATCCGGCAGGATATCGCCTGGCTGTTTTTACTCGCCCGCCTGGCCGAAAGCGCTTCTGCCGATGCCCGCCGCTTGCATCTGATTGAAGTGGTTAGCGACTATGAGAAAACCATTTACGACGAACTGGACCTGCTCCGCGAAGCCGCCAATGCCAACCAGCTTGGTCGCAACTTTACCGAATCACCGCTGCTGTATGTGCCCAAAATTTATTGGGACCTGTGTCGTGACAACGTGCTGGTGATGGAGCGCATTTATGGTATTCCGGTCACCGACATGGTCACTCTGCGCGATCAGGGCACCGATCTGAAAAAACTGGCCGAGCGCGGTGTCGAGATCTTCTTCACCCAGGTGTTTCGTGACAGCTTTTTCCATGCCGACATGCATCCGGGCAATATTTTTGTCAGCACCAAAACGCCTTGGGATCCACAGTACATCGCGATAGACTGCGGCATTGTCGGCAGCCTGACCAGCGAAGACCAGGATTATCTGGCGCGCAACCTGCTGGCATTTTTCCAGCGTGATTACCGCAAGGTGGCCCAGCTGCACATAGATTCGGGCTGGGTTCCTGCCACCACAAGGGTCAACGAACTGGAAGCCGCGATCCGTACTGTATGCGAACCGATTTTCGAAAAACCGCTGAAAGACATTTCCTTTGGCATCCTGCTGCTACGCCTGTTCCAGACCGCACGCCGTTTCAACATGGAGGTGCAGCCACAACTGGTACTGCTGCAAAAAACCCTACTCAATATTGAAGGACTGGGCCGTCAGCTGTATCCAGACCTGGACCTGTGGAGCACCGCCAAACCCTATCTGGAACGCTGGATGCGCCAGCGCTACGCACCCAAACACATTGCCCAGCAACTACAGCAACAAGTAGAAAAACTGCCACATCTGGCCAATACCATCCAGCAACGGCTGACGGCTCCGGCCACACCGGCACCGAGAAAAAATCGCAGTGACTGGTTGCTCGGCGGCGCTCTGATTCTGGCCGCTCTGCATCAGGGCGTGGCATTGAGCAGCGACGCTTGGCCAGCCGCATTGGCACTGGTCGCTGGCCTGTATCTGATTGCCCGCAAATAAGGAGTTCCCATGAGCGACGCCTGGCTTGAACAAATCAAGTGGACCGCAGACGGTTTGGTACCGGCCATTGCACAGGACCATACAACCGGTCGTATTCTAATGCTGGCCTGGATGAATGCTGAATCCCTGCGCCTGAGTGTAGCCGAGGGCCGTGCCATTTACTGGTCCCGCTCGCGGCAAAAGCTGTGGCGCAAAGGCGAAGAATCAGGTCACATCCAAAAGCTGCATGATATTCGTCTGGACTGTGATGCCGATACCATTGTGCTGCAGGTCGAACAACTGGGCGGCATTGCCTGCCACACCGGCCGGGAAAGCTGTTTTTATCTGAGCCTGCAAGGCGGCCAGTGGCAAGTGGCCGATCCGGTACTGAAAGCTCCTGCTGACATTTATCAAGGCAAAAAACCATGACCAACGATACTCTGGACCGCATTGCGCAGGTACTGGCGCAACGTAAACTGGCATCTGCCGACAGCTCCTATGTGGCCAGCCTTTATCACAAAGGTCTGAACAAGATCCTGGAGAAAGTAGGCGAAGAAGCGACCGAGACCATTCTCGCCGCCAAGGATGCGCAAACAAGCGGTAACACAAGTGATGTCATTTATGAGACCGCCGACCTGTGGTTTCATAGTATGATCATGCTTTCGGCACTGGACGTGCACCCGCAAGCCGTTATTGATGAGCTTGAGCGTCGTTTTGGCGTGTCGGGGCATACAGAAAAAGCATCACGCAACCAAGACTGATTCACTGTTACAGGAAAAAATTATGGGTATTAGCATTTGGCAACTATTAATTGTCCTTCTGATCGTGGTGATGCTGTTTGGCACCAAGCGCCTGAAAAATATCGGTGGCGACCTTGGCGGTGCGATCAAGGGTTTCCGCAAAGCCATGGAGAGCGACGAAGAAAAGCCGGCGGTAACCAAGGACAGCAATAATCAAGGCAGCCAGACCTACGAAGCGGAAGCCCATAAGGTCGAAGAAAACAACAAGGGTTAACCGGGTCCATGTTTGACATTGGTTTTACCGAACTGTTGATGGTCGGTCTGGTCGCCCTGATCGTGATCGGGCCTGAGCGCCTGCCAACCGCAGCCCGCACTGTCGGGCTGCTTTTTGGCAGGGTCAAGCGCACCCTTGGCAGCATTCGCGAAGAGGTCGAACGAGAAATCGGTGCCGACGATATTCGCTTGCAGCTACGTAACGAGGAAATTCTGGCCAACGAGCGCAAGCTGCTGGAAGATACTCTCAAGAAAGCCAGCAATGCCGGTGAGGAGGTCAACAAGTTCCTGCGTGAAACCAGCAGCACCCTGAACCGCCCTGTAGTGGCCGAGCCGGACCAGCCAGCAGAAAAAGCGGCCTCCCTGCCAGCCCCGGAAATTGAAAACAAGCAAGCCCCACAATGACGTCACCTTCATCCAGTAACGGCTCAATGCCGCTGATTGCCCACCTCACCGAGTTGCGTACACGCATACTGCGTTGCGTGATTGCGGTGCTGGTAATTTTTGCCTGCCTGTTTTATTTCTCACAAGAAATTTATGCTCTGGTAGCCGCGCCCCTGCGCGCCCAGCTGCCTGCCGGGGCCAGCATGATCGCCACAGGAGTCGCGACACCATTCCTGACGCCCTTCAAGCTGACGCTGGTAATTTCGCTATTTGCCGCCGTGCCCTACATTTTGGCGCAGATCTGGGGCTTCATCGCACCCGGCCTGTACCAGCATGAAAAGCGTATCGCCCTACCCCTGCTGGCTTCCAGCGTATTGCTGTTTTATGGCGGCATGGCGTTTGCTTACTTTGTCGTGTTCCCGATCATGTTCGGTTTCTTCTCGGCAGTCACGCCGGAAGGCGTCGACATGATGACCGACATCAACCAGTATCTGGACTTTGTCCTGACCATTTTCTTCGCCTTCGGCGTTGCCTTCGAAATCCCCGTAGCCACCTTCCTGCTGGTCTGGGCGCGTGTGGTTGACGTAAAAGCCCTGCGTAAAAGCCGCCCCTATGTTGTGGTTGGCTGCTTTGTTGTCGGTATGCTGTTGACGCCACCGGATGTGTTTTCACAAACCCTGTTGGCCATTCCGATGTGGTTTTTGTTTGAGCTGGGCCTGATTTTCAGCAACATGATCCAGAAAGAACGTGCTGCCGCCGAAGCCAAAGAAGCGGTCGAAGACAGTGACAACCTGCCTCAGTCCAACGACTAGCCTGCCCACATGAACCTGCTGTTATTGCATCCGGATGACTTGCGTCCAGACGGCAAGGCTGTGATTGCTGACCGGCGCTTGCAACATATGCTCAAGGTACAGCGAGTCACGACAGGCCAGCAGCTGCGTGCCGGCTTGCTGAACGGCATGATGGGGCAAGCCACTGTAGAGCACCTGGACAGCACACAGGCGCTGCTTGACCTGCAACTGGATCAACCAGCACCACCCAAACTGCCGCTGACACTGATACTGGCCCTGCCCCGACCCAAGATGCTCAAACGCACATTGCAAACCATTGCCAGCATGGGTGTAGCCCGTCTGGTACTGGTCAACAGCTTCCGGGTGGAAAAGAGTTTTTGGCAAACCCCCTGGCTGGAGCCGGCCAATATCCGTGAGCAATTATTGCTTGGGCTGGAACAAGCCTGCGATACGGTGCTGCCGGAAGTGATACTGGAAAAGCGCTTCAAGCCCTTTGTCGAAGACCGTTTGCCGGGATTGTCGGCTGATAGCCTGAAACTGGTCGCCCATCCGGGCGGGTTTCCCGAGTGCCCGCGCGCACTCAGCGAGCCGACAACACTCGCCATCGGCCCGGAGGGTGGCTGGATTCCTTATGAAGTCGAGATGCTGCGGACTGCCGGCTTTCAGCCTGTGCAGCTGGGTCCCCGTATTTTGCGGGTAGAAACTGCAGTACCGGCACTGATTGCACGGTTGTTTTAACCTGCTGACAACCTGCCTAAGCAGCTTTAATTGCAATGCTGGTGGCTAAGGCTACTCATACAAGATGAGTGCTTGTTATTGCATATAAAAGCTGCTTTAGCCGCGATGAATCGCTCCACAGTGGATGTCTGGAGGTCCGGTTCGCGGCTAAAATCACTTCTACAGAAAACGATTAATGCCCTGCGTGAGGGTCTGTTTCTTCTGCTGCTGACTCATGCGTTGCCGGTTCGTGTTCAGGCATGACATGTTCACCATGCATTTGTTCTTGCAAGGCATCACCCATTTCGGCGGCATGCTCATGCGCGGCCCGGGCAATTTCTTGCAGAACGCTCAAGTCAATTTCGTTAAATGCAAGTACGCGGCCACCGCTTTCTGCCGCCAGTTTATCGGCTGCTGCACGATCTGCAAAAGATGGAATCGACGGGCCCATGGCACCCAGCAGGTCAGACCCCATTACATACCAGGCTTCCCGCGCATCCACCAGATGCTCGTCTTCCGGCTTGTCCCAAGCCGTTTGTGCCATGTCGTGCACATAAATTTTGGCCTGCAAGGTTTTGTTTTCCGGCTGCAACAGCCAGCTAAACATATCAACCGTAGAGCAGAACTTATTGGTTTCGCCATTTTGTGTATTGATGCTCTGCCCCTTGGGTCCCGGCCACTCGGTTACCAGCATCCCGCATACGTGGCATTCGTCACCGGAATGAAACGCTACCGGGTCAGTATTGACTGCCTGCTTGGACTCGTCTGAACATGCAGTCAACAAGAGTGATACCGCCATTACCAACAACCAGTTAAGCCCGGTTTTTTTCAACTTCACCATTGTGTTGCTCCTCATAAAAATAAAGCTCAACTCGTTATGTGACCAGCAGGCACAACACCTTAAGCACCCAGTCTACTTAACACCTGTCTTGGCCATATGCGGCATATCAGCGCACTTACAAGACATTATACCCATGTACAAATGAAAATTTGAAACCTAGCCAACCCGCTTGGCAAACGCCAAATGCGCCCAGCCCAGCACCACGCCCAGCCAAACCAGCAAGCACAACCACAATGCAGCCTGCCCCATCGGCAAATCGCCTGCCAGCGACATCACGCCCAGACCCTGCGCACCCGCTTCAAAACCACCTAGGTTGATCAGGCGGTAGATATCGGCTGGATTGAGCAACAACAACCACGGCAGCAGTTCGGGGCTGATTTTGCCCTCACTGACGACCAGAATGGTCAACAGCGCCAGATCAAACACCAGCACAAACAGAAACCAAACACCCAGCGCCAGACCTGCAGCTGTAGATTTCTCTGTAGCACGACTACTCAACACATAGGCAAAGGCCAAGAACACCAGCCCCAGCAAAGTGGATGACAGAATAAAACGGACAAAAGCACTAATCAGCAAACCCAGTGACACATCAGGCACCAGAATGGCAATCGCCACGGCTGCACTGCCAAAACCAATCAGTGTTGCCAAGCCCAGAATCATGCCGTGTCCCAAAAACTTACCAGCCAGCAACTGGCCACGGGTCAGCGGGTAGGTCAGCAACAGCATCAGCGTACCGCCTTCCTCTTCACCAACAATGGCGTCATAAGCCAGCAGCAAGGCGATCAGCGGCATCAGGAAAGTAGCCAGGCTGGCCAGGCTGGCAATGGTGGCCGGAATTGAGGTGAAACCCACCTGTCCGGAAGCAGCTGCACCAAACCAGGCAATGCCCACCGCCAAAGCGGCAAACAGCAGGCTGATTGCCAACATCCAGCGGTTTCGCAAACCGTCACTAAACTCCTTGCGGGCGATATTAAAAATCTGGCTCATTGTTGTACTCCTGCAACGCCCACTGCTCCGGCTTTTTCGGTGTAATAACAGTAAAGATCTTCCAGCGATGGGGGCCGCACTTCCAGGTCGAGCGGCTGCTGCTGCAGTAGCTGTCCAACGATCTCCAGACGGGCGTCCGGACGCACCGCCAACTCTTCCCAGCCGTCATGCAGCTGACTGCGGCTATCAATTGCCGGATGCGCCAGCTCACGCCCGTTCAATCCACGCACTCGTATGTACACTGGCAAACCGGCGTGCTCACGTAACTCATACAGGTTGCCCACGATCTCCAGATGGCCGCGCGCCATCACCACCGCTTTATCAATATAGGACTCAACACCCGGCAACACGTGGGAGCAAATGATAATGCTGGTGCCTTCATTACGCAGCTTTTCCATCAAACGATAAAGCGACTGGGTTGCAATAGGGTCCAATCCGACAGTCGGCTCATCCATGATCAGCAGCTTGGGGTCTCCCAGCAGCGCCTGTGCCAAGCCCAGACGCTGGCGCATTCCTTTGGAGTAGGCTTTCACCCGTTGGCCGCTGGCTGCGGTCAGGCCAACCTGGTCAAGCAGCTGCTCTACCTGTCCGATCGGTGCGCCCTTGAGCCGGGCAAAATGTTGCAGGGTTTCCAGTCCGGTCAATTGTGGATAAAACATGACATTTTCGGGCAAAAAGCCGATCTGCTGGCGAATTTTTGCATCATGTGCCTGCCCGCCCAACACTTTCAGCTCACCGCTGCTGTGCCGGATCAGGCCCAGGATCAGGCGCACCGTTGTGGTCTTGCCTGCACCGTTGTGACCAAACAGTCCCATGATTTCACCGGGCTGCAAGTTCCAGCTGATATCGTGCAACACCTGAAACTTGCCATAGTGCTGACACACCTGATTGAGCTCTACTACTGCCGACATCATTGACTTCCTTCTGGCCTTGCCTGCATAACATTAACCGGGCGCATCAGCGGATAGCTGTCCTGCACCCCCGGATATTTGACGACGGGGAACGCGCGCTGCACCCAGCGCAATACCTCAATCCCCGGGCTGTGCATCAACAGCCGTACCTGCGGATACGTCCACAACAGACGGTCGACGTTGTCATTGGGTTCGTAGGGTACGTCACCAATACCGTTATCGTCGCGGTCCCAGCCCAGATAATCGCTCCAGAAGTTGCCCCGGCCTTCGTGGGACCATTCCTGGTGCCGCAGTGCCACGTACTTCACCTGCTGCTGGTTGTTGACAAAACTGTTGTCGTAAATTTTATTGTCTTCGGAACCGGCGGTCAGGTGAATGCCCAGCGCGCTGTTTTCGAAGTGGTTGCCGGAAAGGGTGTTGAACAGGGAGTTATAAACAAACAAGCCCTTGCCCTCACCACCGGAAATATGAATACCGTCGCCCACGCCGGCCTGCACCGCAGTGACAAAGTTATTTTGCAGGGTCGAGTAGGTGATGTAGTTCATCAGGATGCCGTAGTTTTCATCGTGATCCGAGTAGTTGTTGAGCACGGTGAGTTGACGACTCTGCATCAGGGTATAGCCGGTACGGGTACGGCGGGTGTCATTGTTGGTAATGGTGTTGCGGTTGGAAAACATGTAGTGAATGCCATAACGCAAGTCACGCAGGCGGTTCTGGTCAATCAGGTTATCGTTGGAAGCTTCAATATAAATGCCATCACGCACATGCCAGATTTCGTTATCACGAATGGTGGCATAACGTACCGCGAAAAAATGCAGACCGTTACCACGGTCCTGGGTACGCAGGCTCTCGTCACCCTGTACTTTATTGGAGATGACATTGATATTTGGTGTGGCATCAACCCAGACGCCAAAGCCTTGCCCCTGCAGGGAGTTGCCGATAATGGTGGCACGCTCGGCAGTCCGCTCGACAAAGATGCCGGCGTTCATCACGGTGAGGTTTTTACCCCAGTTTTCCAGACGGCAGTTTTCCAGCGTGGCATCAGCCGCGCGGATATTAAGCGTGTTTTTCTGACCATTGCCGGACAAGACTGCGCCATCAGCACATTCCAGATGGATTGGTACGTCCAGCACAAAGTTGCCGTTGTACTGGCCAGCCGGCAAGCGCCAGCGGGAGTCGCCGAGATGCTCAAGCGGCAAGGTGGTAACAGACTGAAGGGTAGCATCCGCATTCGGCGGCGCCTGAATTTTGTGCAAATTCAAATTGCTGAGTGAATCGGGGGTGTCACTGGCGAAGGCTTGCACTGAACATGCCAACACTACGCCAAAAGCAGTCAACCTTAGGTTCATGTACAGCCTTATAAAGTTCTTACTGAATGATGGAAAACGGCCCGCCACAGGGCGGGCCGTTTTTATGAGTTTACACTCACTTGGCCGGTTTTACATACATCCGGCCTGCCATTTCCATGTGCAGGGCATGGCAGAACCAGTTGCAGTAGTACCAGAACATGCCTGGTTTGTCGGCAGTAAAGGTGATGGATGAAGTCTGCTGTGGGCTGATCTCCATGCTGACACCGTGGTTGACCATACAGAAGCCATGGGTTACGTCTTCAATCGTGTCAAGGTTGGTAACGAATACAGTCACCTCGTCGCCCTGATTCACTTCAAACTCGGTGAGGTTGAAGGAAGGAGCTGCGGAAGTCATGTACACACGTACTTTCTTGCCTTCACGAATGACTTTGTTGTCACGCATCAGATCAATGCCATCTTTTTCGGCAATGGCACGGGTGGTGGCAAAGTACGGGTCGTTACGATCCCAGATTTTGCTGGTCTTGATCTGGTCACGGCGGGCCATGATACAGTCGTGTGGCTCGGCAAAGGTCGGGCCATCATGTACCAGCTTCATTTCGTCGCCAGAGATATCGATCAACTGGTCGTTTTCCGGGTGTAGCGGGCCAACTGGCAGGAAGCGGTCCTTGGAGAACTTGCTCAGGACAACCAGCCACTTGCCGTCCGCTTCGCTGGACTCGGTCAGGGAGGCGTGGTTATGGCCCGGCTGGTAATGAACGTCCAGCTTCTGCTTGATGTAGTTAACTTTTTCACCGTTGTAGAAGCGGATGGCTTCTTCGATGTTCCACTTGACCACCTGGCTGTCAATAAACAACGTGGTGTAGCCGTTACCGCGGCCGTCAAACGTGGTGTGCAGTGGACCAAGGCCCAGCTCTGGCTCACCTACGATGACATCACGCTCGTCAGCCAGCTTGTCGTTAAACAGGTCGTCCAGCTTGTCGATGGCGATGATGGAACAGGTTGGAGACAGCTTGCCGTTGGCAATGAAATACTTGCCGTCAGGTGAAGTGTTCAGGCCGTGCGGGTTCTTTGGAACCGGAACGTAACGGGTAACGTAGCTGTTCTTGCCGTCTTTTTTACGACCATCAACTACAGGCACTTTGGAGCCGCTCAGGGTAACGAAGTTGCCCTTCTTGATCTCTTCCTCGATGCGTGGAATGTTGAATACGGTGACCCAGTCACGCTCGTTACGCATCTGGCCGGCCAGGTCGGTCGCACCTTCGGAGTTGTAACAGGTGGATGCGGCGTATTTGCCGGTGTAGCACATGTCACAGTTGTCCAAGTTACCGTCTACGATCACCTGCCAGGCCACTTCCATGGTCTCGGCGTCAACGGCGTTGAACATGGTGAACTTCTCGGCGGAGTCCCAGTTCTCGAAGTTTACGGAGCCGTCGTTGGGCTGTGGAATGATGAACTCGGCGTTACAGAACACATACTTGGTGTGCGGCACTTTTTGCAGGCGCAGACCGTGAATGGACTGTACGTTAGGAATAGTGGTGATCTTGTCACACTTCATGATGTCCAGACGGATACGGGCAACACGGCTGTTGGCCTTGTCGTTGATGAACAGGTACTTACCGTCGTACTTGCCGTCAGTCATGGAAATGTGGGGGTGGTGCGCGTCACCGTTAAGGAAGTTGACGCTATCGCCCAAAACCTCGCGGGATTCGTTGGTCAGGCCCCAACCGGTAGCGGAACAGGTGTTGAACACCGGAATACGCATCAGTTCACGCATGGACGGAACACCCAGTACACGGACTTCACCGGAGTGACCGCCACTCCAGAAACCGTAGTACTCGTCCAGTTCACCCGGGCCTACGTGAGTTTTCAGCTGTGATTCCTTGACGGCAGCCGCCCAGGATTCACGGGTCATTACGGTACTGCCCATGGTAGCTGCACCAGCAGCCAGAGTAGCACCTGTTACTGCTGTCGCGCCCAGAAAGCCACGGCGACTGAGGCCGGCCTTTCCTGCTTCTGTAGTAGTTTTTTTATCGCTCATGACAGTTCAATCTCCATAAGGGTTTCCTGAGCCTTTGACTCAGGTTGAAGCATCCAGCTGTACAGCCGGGATGATTTGCGGCTCGCTTGTTACAGGAGCTGCTTTTGTGCGCTCGCGGCGTTTTTTCTTCGCCACCAGCGGCGGGCATCTTTCATCGTTGTAATAAGTTACCTGACAGTCGAGGCAATGGTGACACTCGTTGGCATTGATGTGGCCGTCCGGGTGAATGGCCTGCACCTCACACTCCACCGCACACAGCTGACACGGAGTACCACACTCCTTGCGGCGCTTGAGCCAGTCAAACAGGCGGATTTGTGTCGGGATTGCCAATGCTGCACCCAGCGGGCAGATGTAACGGCAGTAAACCTTGCGAGTAAAGATGTTGATCACCAGCAAAATGACCGCATAGAGCACAAAGCTCCACTCACGCATAAAATGCAGGGTAATCGCGGTTTTAAACGGCTCAACCTCGGCAAACTTCTCGGCAGTACCAATGGAGTCCAGCGAGATGGCAAACAGCGCCAGCAAAATGATGTATTTCACCGCCCACAGGCGCTCATGCACTGCCCACGGCAATTCATACTGTTTGACCTTCAGCTTGCGTGCAATCTCGTTGATCAGTTCCTGCAAGGCTCCAAACGGACACAGCCAGCCACAGAACACTCCGCGCCCCCACAGCAGAATACTGACGGCGACAAAGCTCCACATGATAAACATGATCGGATCAATCAGGAATGTATCCCATTTGAAATCGCCCATGAATGAATGGGTAAAGGCAAACACGTTGACCACCGAAATCTGCCCCAGCGCATACCAACCGATAAACAGCACGGTAAAGCTCAGATAACTCAAACGAATTTTTTTCAGCAGTCGTGGGCGGCGGGCCAAAAAGTCCTGCATGAACAGAATCACCACCAACACACCCAGAGCGGCCAACAGCACACCCACCTGGAAGCTCTTCTGATACCAGACCTGCAACCATAGCGGGCGACTGGCTTCGGCGATGGCTTCCAGTTCGGCCTTGGTCAATACCGGGCGCTCGATGTACTCTTCCGGCCACTGATAGCCCAGTTCAAAACTGGTGAAAATACTGTCAATCGGGCCGGTCTGACGACGTACCAGCAATTCAAAGCCCAGATTGCTGCCCGGATCAACCTTGTACTTGTCACGGGCAATAAAGATGCCCATTTCATGAAAGTCCGGCATGCCTTCGGCATATACATCACTGAGGCGGAAGTAGTCCAGATCACGGAAACTGATCACCTCACCAAACTGGCGCAGCTGGATACGGTCAAAAATACCGCCACGCACATAGCCTGAACCCTTAAAGGAATAGCTACCGTTAGCCAGCACGCCGAAGGCGTAATCACCCGGCTTTAGCTCGCCCATGATGTATTCGTACTGGCTGTCACCCAACAAGTTGCGACCAATGGTCGGCGTGGTCAGGTCAGCAAAGTACAGATCAATAAAGGCATTGTCGCGACGGTCAGCAGAGACGGCTTCAACGCCCTCGGCTTCGGTACCGATAAAGGCATCGTCGATCTGACCATGATTAAGCAGCAGGCGGCGTATCGAACCATCACCGGTCAGGGTCGCCCAGTCCTTTTTCTCGAACTTGTCCATTAGCAGAGTGGAAGGTTTGGGTTTGACATCGGCGTGAGGCTCAACCAAGCCAAGGCTGACTGCCACCTTATGCGCGGCAGTCATGACCACTTCGTTGACCACCATGACTGTAACCGTAGCACCGGATACCGCATCAATGGTGACTGCGCTTGGATCTTTGGTACGGCCAATCACTACACGCTGCCCAACATGGATACCTTGGTATTTGCCAGCAAAATCATGCAGTTTTTGCTCGGGAATACCAATTAGCAGAATAGGCTCATCGTGTTCCAGCACATAGGCATCAAGAATGGTACCTTCGGGATCAACAATGACCTGCATGTTGATCGGCTTGCCAGAATAGGCCGGGATAGGAGCAACATCGTTGCTCTGAAACGCATAGGCAACTATTTCATCGCCCTGCTTCAAGGTACGGACGTTGTATTCGCCCTCTGGCTCGGACACAGAACTGACATTTGGCAGCACCGCATCAATTCGCTCTTGCTCAAGCGCGCTGGGTGGTGCGGCCTGAGCCAACACGGAACACAACAACAGCAGCAAGCCAAAAAAAGCACCAAACCCGCGCCCCGCAAGGGTACGCATGCCGGAGATATACAACATGGCAATTTTGTCCTAGCAAAAACAGGTCTCAATAATATGCAAATATTCCTGCATACGCCTTGATAGAAATCATATCAGTATCACTATACTGATAGCTTGAATACTTTCGCGCAAGGCCAATCTATAGTCTTTATGGGCTAGTCCAAATTATTTTTATGATAAAAAAACCGGCTTTCCTACGCGGAGAGCCGGTTTTTCTGTTGCACGAACAATCGCTACATGCCCAACATTCTGGGCAGGAACAGTGAGATCGACGGGATGTAAGTAATCAAAATCAGGAAGATCAGCAGAATGCTCAACCATGGCATGGCTGCGCGGATCACGCTGGTCACGGGCATGCCGGTCACTGCCGAAGTGACAAACAGGTTCAAGCCGATCGGCGGCGTTATCATGCCGATCTCCATGTTAACCACCATCACCACACCCAGATGAATCGGGTCAATGCCCAGCTCGATTGCAATCGGGAACAGAATGGGGGCCAGAATCAGGATAATCGCAGATGGCTCCATGAACGCACCGGCAATCAACAGCACAATGTTGACCACCAACAGGAACATCCAGGGCGATAACCCTGCTTCAACCACCATTGCTGTAATCTGCTGAGGAATTTGCTCAGTGGTCAGCACGTGAGCAAACAGCATGGCGTTGGCAATGATGAACATCAGCATGATGCTCAGTTTGGCCGACTCCAGGATTACCTTGTGCGAGTCACGCAAACGCATATCGCGATAGACAAAAATAGCAATGAACGCTGAATAAACCGCTGCCACTGCCGCCGCTTCGGTCGGGGTAAACATACCGGAATAAATACCGCCAAGAATGATCACCATTAGCAGCAGACCCCAGATGGCCTTGCGCGCCGAGCTCAACCATTCGCGTGCAGTCGCGCGCGGCATCGCCGGCAGGTTTTTCTTCACGGCAATTACGTAGATCGCCACCATCAGCGCGCCGCCGAGCAACAGTCCGGGTACAACACCCGCCATGAACATGCTGCCCACCGAGGTTTCCGTCGCTGCCGCATAGACAACCATAACCACCGAAGGCGGAATCAAAATGCCCAGTGTACCGGCGTTCGCTACAATACCTGCGGCAAACGGCTGCGGATAGCCCGAACGCACCATGCCGGCAATGGCAATTGAGCCTACCGCCGCTACTGTAGCTGGGCTGGAACCGGACAAGGCAGCAAACAGCATACAAGCCAGAACCGCTCCAATCGCCAACCCGCCACGGATATGACCGACACAGGCGTTAGCAAAATCAATCAATCGGCGTGCGACACCACCGGTCGTCATAAATGAACCGGCCAGCAAGAAGAACGGAATCGCCAGCAGCGTATAGTGCTCACTGGTTTCAAACAGCTTAATCGCCAGCGAGCTCACCGAGTCTGGGCTAAACAGCAAAATGGTGACCGAGCCAGCCAGGCCCAGGGCAATGGCGACCGGCGCACCCAAAAACATCAATAAAAACAGCGCCAAAAACAAAAATGGAATGGTCATGACTTACTCCTTGGCGTCTGACAGTTTCATGGCATCGGCAGCTTCATCCGCCAGGCCCAGGCCGGCTTGCTCGTTACGCACGATGCGTACGAAAATTTCGCAATAGCGAATAAACACCAGCGCAAAGCTAATGGGCACAATCATGTTGATGTGCCACTGCTTGATGCCAAACTGGCCAAGGTCATCCGCACCAATATGGTGCGTCATCAGGGTATCCACCCAGTTATAGCTGGCTACTGTCATCAAGCCCGCATAGCCCAGACAAAGCAGTGCAGCAACAATGCCCAGCACCCGCTGGATATGACGTGGTGCCAGCTTGACCAGTGCATCAACACCAATGTGCCCGCCTATCCGCACGCCATAGGCGATACCGAAAAAAATCAGCCAGGCAAACAGGGCCTTGGTCAGCGCGTTGCTCCAGGTCATGGCCTGGGCACCATCCATGATGAAGTCGCCCATGTCATAAAAAACACTCTGCAGGGCCGAGTCTTCTCCGGCCCATTCAGCGAATTTATAAAACATGCTGTACAGGTTGTTGAGCATGACATAAACAAAAGTCACCAATGTCATGGTCGCCAACAGGAAGACAATAAAGGCCTCCTCAAAGCGGGCCCAGAGCCTAAGTATGGTGTTCATGGGTTTCTCCAAACGACTAGATTTAAAACGGAACACTTGCGAAAAACCCGGCTTGCGCCAGGTGCTTTGCGAAGGATTCCATACTTTTACATACAATAAGTCTGCTCAAGCAACAAGCAGCCAGAGGCTCAATGTGGCTGCCCTTTCAAGGACAGCCACAAAGCGCTCAAACTTACTGGTTGTTGGCTTCCTGGGCTGCCTTGATACGGTCGGCACCAATTTCAGCTTCAAACTTCTTCCAGACAGGTGCCATTGCATCACGCCACTGCTGACGCTGCTCTGGTGTCAGGTACTGGATTTCGGTTTTACCAGCATCCAGAATGGATTGCTTGTCGCGCATGTTGAGTTCGTTGGCGTGGTTGTTCACGTCAACAGTCACTTCGTCCATGATCGCACGTAGCTCTGTACGCACGTTCTCGGGCAGCTCATTCCAGAACTTGGTGTTGGTAATTACCATGTAGTCGAGCAGACCGTGGTTGGATTCGGTGATGAACTTCTGCACTTCGTGCATTTTTTGCGAGTAGATATTGGAGTAGGGGTTTTCTGCACCGTTAACTACGCCAGTTTGCAGGCCCTGATAGACCTCGGCAAAACTCATTTTACGTGGTACGGCACGTACCGCTTTAAACTGCTCTTCCAGTACCGCAGACGCCTGTACACGGAATTTCAGGCCACGCGCATCTTTCGGCTCCAGCAGTGACTTGTTGGCAGACAGCTGCTTCAAGCCGTTGTGCCAGTAACCCAGACCGGTGATGCCCTTGTCTTCCATGCTGGTCAGCAGCTCCTGACCGACCGGACCTTTCTGGAAACGGTCAACCGCTTCAATGTCGTCAAACAGGAACGGCAGGTCATAAATCTGGATGGCCTTGGAATAGTGCTCGAACTTGGCCAGAGACGGCGCAATAATTTGCACATCATTCATCAGCAGGGCTTCCATTTCCTTGCCATCACCAAACAGCGAGGAGTTAGGGTATACCTCAACTTTCACCTGGCCAGGCAGACGCTCCTCAGCCAGTTTCTTGAACAGCAAAGCACCCTGCCCCTTCGGGGTATGCTCGGCCACTACGTGGGCAAACTTAATAACAATAGGCTCAGCGGCGCTGGCCATTCCGGCCAGTCCGATGGTAACAGCACAGGCCAACGCCTTGACGGTGGTTTTCAACATGTTGGTTTTCCTCTTGCTCGAACAGGGGCGATGCTTCGCCGGTTTTTGTTGTTGCTGCAGAGCCATGGCTCGCGAACAGACAAGACAGCAAAAATCGAACCGCTAAAGCAAAAGCTATACCAAAGTCGACAAACAGTTAAACCGCAAAGATACATTTTTACGTCTGACATGCCGTAATCAGCATCATGCAACATCATTAGCGAGCTAGTTCTTGTGGACGATATGCCTACTTAAAAGCCTGGGCAAAATCACAAAACCCCTGCTTGCCACCCGACCACCGGCGGAAACCCGCCAAAGAAAAATCTATTACGGCGGATTTCCGCCATCTGTCTGCACATGCAGCTCATATTTACGGATTTTATCGTGCAGGGTCTTGCGCGGAATTTGCAGAGCTTCAGCCACCAGTCGCAAAGAAGAATGGCCTCGCGCCAGCTCGGCTGCAATCAGGGCACGCTCAAAAGCCTCCACCTGTTGCGGCAAGGGCAACCCTTCCTTGGCTGCCAGATCCTGCAATGGCGTAGCAATCGCCAGATCCAGTCCGAGGGCAAACCGCTCGGCAGCATTTTGCAACTCGCGCACGTTGCCGGGCCAGTCATGCCCAAGCAGCAAAGCCCGCTTGGCCGCCGGCAGTCCCGGCTCGGCAATCTGATATTTTTGACAGGCCTGCCCTAAAAAATGTACGAACAGCGACAGTACATCATCCCGACGATCACGCAGCGGCGGGATTTGCACTTGCGCCACATTGAGCCGGTAATACAAGTCTGCGCGGAAGCGGCCTTCATCTGCGGCGAGCAGCAAGTCTTCCTTGGTCGCGGCAATCACACGAATATCGAGCGGAATCAGTTGGTTCGAGCCCACCCGCTCGACTACCCGCTCCTGTAACAGACGTAACAGCTTGACCTGTACTTCCAGCGTCATGCTCTCGATTTCATCAAGGAAAATGGTACCGCCCTGGGCGTACTCGAACTTGCCGATCCGCTTTTTTTGCGCTCCGGTAAAAGCGCCTGCTTCATGGCCAAACAATTCGCTTTCGATGACTGACTCGGCCAGCGCACCCGCGTTGATCGCCACAAAGGGGGCATTGCGGCGCGGTGATAATTCATGCAGCGCCCGCGCTACCACTTCCTTGCCGCTACCGGTTTCACCCAGAATCAGCACATCAGCCTGCAATGGTGCCAGTGCCTGCACTTGCTGCCGCAACCGCTGGGCTGCTGCCGACTGTCCGAGCAGCCGCTCACCCAGTTGCTGTTGCTCGGCCAGTGCCATGCGCAACTGACGGTTTTCCAGTACCAGACGGCGCACCTCCAACGCGCGGCGCACACTGTCAACCAGCAAGTCGCTGGCAAAGGGCTTTTGCAAAAAGTCATAGGCACCGGCACGCATTGCCTGCACCGCCAACGGTACATCACCATGCCCGGTAATCAGCAGCACCGGCAACTCTTCGTCCAGCCGGGTCAGTTCATCAAGCAGCTGCAGGCCATCCATGCCCGGCATGCGAATATCACTGACCACCACCCCCTGCCATTGGGGTGGCAGAGCTGTCAGCAACCCCTCAGCCGAGCCCCGCGCCTGCACTCTGATGCCCGCCAGCTCAAAGGTCTGGCACAAGGCAGTACGCAGATGCTCGTCATCATCCAGCAGCAACACCCGGGTCTCGTCATCAAGTTTCAGCATTACACTACATCCTCGCGTGCTTCCAGATTGACACTGGAGACAATGGGTTTCAGATACAACTCGACACAAGCACCAGCTCCCGGGTTATTCGCAAACTCCAGCCGGCCACCCAGCGAACGAATCACTTCGTCGCAAATTGCCAGCCCCAGCCCCAGTCCCCGGGCACTGGTCTTGGTGGTAAAAAACGGCTCCTTTGCCTGCAACAATGCCTCTTCAGTAAAACCCGGCCCGTTATCGCAAATTTGCAGACAAACCCAGCCATCTTCCAGCCGGGTATTCAAACGTAACCGGCGCGGTAACGGCTTTTCGGCCAGCGCATCCAGCGCGTTACCCAGCAGATTGCCCAGCACCTGACGCAAACGGGTTTCACCTGCTTCCACCCACAGGGTTGCATCGGGAATGTCACGGACAATGTCCACTTCCAGGCGACGCCTGCGACTGGCCAGCAACGCCAGTGCATCCTCGATTGCCGGCTGCAAGGCCACATGCTCGGACGCTTGCGGATCACGTCTGGCAAAAGCACGCAAGTGTTCAATAATGGACGCCATACGCTCGGTCAGGGTGGTGATCAGCTCCAGATTGCTGGCCACTTCCGGCCAGCGCTGCTGTTGCAAGAAAATTTTTGCGTTGTCACCGTAGCTGCGAATTGCAGCCAGTGGCTGGTTCAGTTCATGACTGATACTGGCAGCCATCACGCCCAAGGCACTCAGCTTACCCGCTTGCACGAGCTCGTCCTGCGTACGCACCAATGCCTGGCGCGTGCTTTCCCGCTCCAGCACTTCGTCTCGCAACCGCTGGTTTAGCGCCTGCAAGTCCAGCGTACGCTGCTGCACGCGCTCTTCCAGCTCACTGCGAGCCTTGGCCGCCAGCTCGATACGTTCCAGATAATGCTGCCGTCGCTGCATCAGCAAACCCAGCACCAGCAACATGGCCAGCATGCTGGCAGTCACTACCGCCATGGCTGTTTGTACCTGCACAATCAGTTCATGGCGAGGCACCAAGACACTGACAGTCCAGCCAATATCCTCCAGCGGCTTGTCGAAACGTAACCACTGACTGGCTGGCAGTTCCAGCAGTACCGGTTCCAGACTGGAATAAGGCTGGTGCTCGGCAACCTGCTCCAGTTCTTCTGCTGTCAGCTGACGGCTCGAACGAAAACGCCACTCGGGTTCGGATGAGAAAATCACCACTCCATGATTGTCGGTTACTGCAAGCCGTTCCGGAGTGTTGCCCCACAGGCTTTCGGTAAAGTCCAGATCAACCTTGACCACCAGCACCCCGACCACCACTTCATCCACATAGACTGCATTGCCAAAGTAATAGCCCCGCTTTGCCGAAATATTGCCCAAAGCAAAAAAGGTTCCGGTACGCTGCGCCAGCGCCTCAGAAAAATATGGCCGATAGGCAAAGTTGTGACTGACAAAGCTGCGCTCATCCTGCCAGTTGGAAGCGGCAATGGTAGTGCCACCAGGATCCAGCAAATACACCACGTCGGCGCGGGTTTGCTGCTGTATGCGATACAGCAGGTGATTGGCGGCTTCCAGGCGGTCAGGCTGCTGTGGGTTAAGCAAGGCATTTTGTACTTCAGGCAGACGGCCCAGAACTTGCGGCAATACCTCGTAACGCTTGAGCGTACCACTCAGGTTGGCAGCAAACAGATCCAGTGTCTGACCATTTTTACGTTGCAGGCCATCCAGATAGTAGTTTTGAACCAGTGCGTGCAACGGCCACAACAGCGCCAGCATCAACAAGGCCAGCAGCACAAAAAAGCGCCAGCGCAACAACAGTGAGGGCATGTATTCTCCAAGCAAAACCTGACGGAACCTGCCCGTCACCAAACCGAACCATGGTACACCGAACCGGCCCCGGCTGGCCTGCCTGCTGCACTGTAATCTGGCTGCAGTAACTGGCCAGCCAGCAGACAAATCCTTATAATTCCCGCCTCACTCCTGCAGTTGCAGGCCCGGGTTCCCTCACCCCGCATCAAAAAGGCTGAATGCAATGTTGGCTCCGGCTCACAACCGTACCCGTCTGACGCTTGGTATCCTGATCGCTTTTCATGTCGGCATTATTATTGCCAGCAACTATCTGGTGCAGTTCCCGATGGAGCTGCTCGGCTGGCAAACCACCTGGGGCGCGTTCAGCTTTCCCTTTATCTTTCTGGCGACCGACCTGACTGTGCGCTTGCTCGGCAAGCAGCCCGCGCGACGGGTGATTGCCTGGGTCATGCTGCCCGCGCTGCTGACTTCTTATCTGGTTTCCACCCTGTTTCATGCCGGCAGCTTTAATGGCTGGGCCGCACTGGCCAGCCTGAATACGTTTGTGTTGCGTATTTCACTGGCCAGCTTTGCCGCCTATGCAGTCGGCCAGCTGGCCGATATCCAGGTGTTTGATCGCCTGCGCCGTTTACCGCAGTGGTGGATTGCTCCATCGGCCTCAACCATCTTCGGCAACTTTCTCGATACGTTGGTGTTTTTCAGCATTGCCTTTTGGCACAGCAGCAACAACTTTATGGCCGAACACTGGGTAGAAATTGCCTGGGTCGATTATGTGATCAAGCTGGGAATCAGCTTGCTGTTCTTTATTCCACTATATGGTGTACTGCTGAAAGCCTTGGTCAAGCTGGCCCGTGTTGATGAACGGACGCTGTACAACCGGTAACATTCGGCTGCAAGCCTGCCTCAGTACAGCACCTGGTACAGCTTGCGCCGATACAGGGTAACCAGCGGGTGGGCACTGCCCAGCAACTCAAACACCTGCAACAATGTACGGTGTGCCGCACCTTCGGCATAGCTGCGATTACGCACAAACAGCTGTAGCAAGGCTTCCAGTGCCGGCTCATATTGCTGGCGGGCCAACTGCTGAATTGCCAGCTGATAAACAGCTTCATCATCTTCCGGATTCTGCGCCAGCCGTGACTTCAGCGTTGCCACTTCCGGCAAATCAGCTGACTGGCGCAAAAAAGTCAGCTGTGCCCTGGCTGCTGCCAGATCATGCTTGTGCTCGTCACCCTTGACCGCATTCAATACCTGTTCCGCATCAGCCAGTGCATCACGCTCGATCAGGCAGCGGCCATACAGGATCAGCGCCTGCTCATTGCTGTTGTCTTCCTGCAGCATTTCTTGCAGCAGTGCCTCTGTCTCAGCATAAGCGCCCTCGGCAAACAACTGTTGTGCCTGTTCCAGCGGAGTGCTGCTTGGCTCGGCCGGTTCCTCGACATACTTGGCCAGCATCTCACGAATTTGTGATTCAGTCTGCGCGCCCGCAAAACCGTCTACTGGCTGGCCATCCTTGAACAACACTACGGTCGGCAAGCTACGCACACCGAAGCGGGCCACTGTTTCCTGCTCAATGTCACAATTGACCTTGGCCAGTAAAAACTCACCATTGTAGTGGGTAGTGATTTTTTCCAGCAGCGGCATCAGCGCTTTGCAAGGCGCACACCATTCCGCCCAGAAATCCACCAGAACAGGTTTGACAAAAGAATTCTCGATCACCTGCTGATCAAAGGCTTCGCTGCCTTCCACATCAAAAATAAACGGCTGACTCACTTTGCTTACCTCTTAACCTGCCCGTTTGGCACTGTACACACGAAAACCATTGCGCTCGGCCAGCACCCGGCATTTGCCCAGATGCTTTTCAATCAGTTCCGGATAACGCAAAAAACTGTTGGCAACCAGGCGCAATTCGCCACCAGGCTGCAAATGAACGGCTGCCTGCCTGATCAGCTCTTCGGTAGCCTGATAATGCGTCTGCACGCCTTTATGAAATGGCGGGTTGGTGACAATGGCCGCCAACTGGCGTGGCGCATCAGCTATTCCACTGCCCACCAGCACTTCGGCCTCTAGTCCGTTCAATTCCAACGTACGCTTGCTGCTCTCAATAGCAAATGCATCCACATCCAGCAAGCTGACATTGCTCTTTGGATAACGCACTTTCAATGCTGTGCCAATCACCCCGGCCCCACAACCAAAGTCCAGCAGATCACCGCTGGGCAGCCCCTCCAGATGCTCCAATAACAAGGCAGTACCAGCATCCAGCCGGCCATGACTGAATACGCCCGGCAAACTGCATAACTGCACACTGCTTCCTTCCGGCAGGCTGACAGTGAAGGTTTGTTGCCATTGTTTCAGCACGGAAGTTGTGCCGGGGCCCAGCTCACAAAGCCACAGCTGGCAATGACGGGCGCTGTCGAGCTTCCAGGTTTTACCCAGCTTCGCCAGCTGTCTGGCCGCCCGCTCGATACCGGCTTTCTTTTCACCAACCAGAAACAGGCGCTGCATGCCCGGCAAGCTGGCCAATGTTTGCAATAAAAACTCGGTTAGCTCACGGGATTTGGGCAAAAACAGTACCGCATCCTCTGTTTCGGCGGCAGGCGGCTGATGAGAGAAAGACACCCTGTCTGCGTAACGCGACTGCAAGGCAGCATAGTCATCTGCCAGCCAGCACCAGGCTTGCGCCTGCGCCAGCTCACTCAGCAGCTCATCGGCAGGCGCACCTGCCAACAGCAGTGTCCGGGTAAAATATTCGGCCTGTCGCAGCAAGACCTGACTTTTTGGGTCCATAACAACCTGTAGTAAGTTACCTGCCAGCAACTGGCCGGTCAGATGTTGCGATAATAATTGTCCAGCAGTTCGGCCAGCCCGGTACGCCATGAGCGCGGCTTGATGCCAAATACGTGGGTGATTTTTTTGCAGTCGAGCACACCGTGTTGCGGCTCAATCTGGGCGTCCTCAAAATGTGCATGTGGACGCGGCACCACTTCCAGTGCTATGTCCGAACTCCAGGCTTTGGCTTCCTGCAGGATCGCTTCTGCAACCGACAGCGTGGTGGCTGCCTCCTGGCCACCATACTGGTAAACCCCCCATAAGGGAGCATCACAATCCAGTTGATTGAGAATAGCGACCAGCACACGTGCGGCATCATCCACCGGTGTTGGATTACCGCGACGGTCATCCGCCATTTCCATGCTTTCATGCGCCAGCGCACGTTGCAACACGCGACCCAGCATGCCGTCTGGGCTATCGTCCAGCAACCAGCCAAAACGGACAATGACATGACGCGAGCAAATCGAACGCACACTTTCTTCCATTGCCAACAACGCCTGTCCACGCGGGCTCAACGGGTTGCAGTCATTTTTCTCGCTATAAGCCGTTGCACGGAAGCCATCAAACACCCGATAACTGGAAGGCTGGATCAGAATGCTTTGGTAATGCTTGCACAGCTGGGCCAGTCGCTCGACGGTTTCTGCCTGATGAGCAAACTTGGCTGGCTCAACCCGCCCAGCCTGAAACCAGTCGTAGTAATAGGCCAGATTGATCACCACGTCGGGGCGGACCTGATCAATCAGCTCCGTCAGCGTGCCTGGCGTCCAGCCGCCTTCTTCTTGCGGACGCGGCACAAAAAAACTGATGTCCCGCTCGGCACCCTGCCTGATCAGAGCCTGTCCCAGCGCATTGCCTGCGCCCAGTAAAACTATCTTCAAGTGCATGCCGACTTTTACCTTTCAATCGGTTGCCAGCCAGCGGCCAGCGGTCCTGTCATCGCGATCCCGTACATCAAGTCCTGGCAGGCATCCAGATTATTGGGCGACCCGGATGCCTGCCAGCCGGCTTCCATCAGAAAGGAATGTCATCATCAAAGTTGTCAAATGACTGGGCCGGAGCAGGTGTCGGCGGAATCTGCGCTGCCGGAGCTGGCCGTTGCTCGTATTGAGGCTGTTGCTGTGCCGCAGGCTGCGGTGCGTAAGCCTCCTGCGGTGCAGGCTGCTGTTGCGGACGAGGCTGGAAACCTTGCGACTGATCATAGTTGCCACCGCCTTCATTGCGGCTGTCCAGCATCTGCATCTGGCCACCAATATCCACAACAATTTCGGTGGTGTAACGTTTGACGCCATCCTTTTCCCATTCACGGGTTTGCAGACGGCCTTCAATATAAATTTTGGAACCCTTGCGCAAATACTGGCCAGCCACTTCAGCCAGACGACCGAAAAACACCACACGGTGCCACTCGGTACGTTCTTGCTGTTGCCCGGTGTTGCGGTCTTTCCAACTGTCAGTTGTCGCCAGGGTGATATTGCATACCGCGTTGCCATTGGGCATATAACGGGTTTCCGGGTCTGCGCCCAGGTTGCCGATCAGTATGACTTTGTTAACTCCACGCGCCATTGCTTTCTCCTCTTTAGCACGTCAGGCACTTGCAGGTGGCTGGTTGTCCAGCACCGCTTGTAGCCGTTCGCGCTCATTCACTTGATTATCAAATCGTACATAAACCGCAGCATCCTCTGCCACATACAGCGCATCCATTACGCCGGGCTGGCTACGCAACCGGTCCAAAACCCCCTTGTCAGGGTCTGTTCCGGCACTCACCGTCAAGCGCGTGCTTGTGACATATGGCGGTTCCTGCATGGTAGCAGCAAACATCCACCAAAGTGCGGTCAGGACAGCACATCCGGCAAAAACCGCACCGTTACCGCCCAAAGTATAAAGTCCGCCGCCTAAAAAACCACCTACAGCAGCACCCAAAAACTGGCTGGTCGAATAAATGCCCATGGCGGTGCCTTTGGCGCCAGCCGGTGCCAGCTTGCTGACCAGTGACGGTAGCGTTGCTTCCAGCAGATTGAACGCGGCAAAAAACAGTATGGTGCCAACCACCAGCGCGATCAAATTAATGCCCAGCCACCAAAAATACAGCTGACTCAGCCCGACCAGTGCAATCGCGCCCAGAAACACCTTTTTCAGCTGCCGCTTTTTTTCGCTATAAATGATAAACGGCACCATTGCCACAAAGCCGGTCACCATGGCAATGACATACACCCACCAGTGCTCGTCACGTGGCAATCCGCCCTGCTCGACCAGCACCAGCGGCAATACGGTAAAACTGGCCATCAGCAACGCATGCAAAACAAAAATACCCACATCCAGCCGTACCAGTTGTGGGTCGGAAAACACTTGCCGCAGTGCCGCTCGGTTGATGCCTGAATCCAGATGTCGCAGCTGACGACCGGGTTTCGGCACCCAGAATGCCATCAGCACAATGCCGAACAACGCCATGGCTGAAGTAAACCAGAACAGGCCGGACAAACCGGTCCAGCGGGTAATCACCGGCCCGGCAATCATGGCAACCACAAACGACAGGCCAATGCTCATGCCAATTCCAGCCATGACTTTGGTGCGATGCTGCTCACGCGTAAGATCAGACAACAGCGCCATCACCGCAGCAGAAATGGCACCTGCACCCTGAATGACCCGGCCAACAATCAGCATTTCGATGGAAGTGGCCATCGCAGCCACGCCACTACCCAGTGCAAATAACAGCAGGCCGCCATAAATGATCGGCATACGGCCAATTCGGTCGGACAACATGCCAAACGGAATTTGCAACAACGCCTGGGTCAGGCCATAGGCACCAATGGCAATACCAATCAACAGCGGCATGGGCAAGCCGGTTGAGTTCGACAGTTCAGGCCCATAGGTTGCCAGCACTGGCAACACCATAAACATACCAAGCATGCGAAAAGCAAACACCAGCGACAGGCCACTCATGGCCCTGCGTTCAACGGCATTCATCGAATCAACACGGGAATCCATCAAGTCATCTCATCAAACTGCGAAAGACAGGATTTTAGCAGGTTCGCCGTCCGGCTGCTGCATCACCGGGTCATCACCTGAATCGTGGCAACCGGCTGATTATGTTCCGGATACCCTGCCCGTCTGCAGCAGGCTCGGCTGTCAGTGAACTCTACCCTGCAGTGCAGAGGGCAAAGCCTGTATAATTGACCGTTTCCCGTTTCTCCGGATCAAGCAGTGGATACCATCGAAGTTCGCGGCGCACGCACGCACAACCTGAAAAACATCGACCTGAGCCTGCCCCGCAACAAGCTCATCGTGATTACCGGCCTGTCCGGCTCCGGCAAGTCGTCTCTTGCGTTTGACACTCTGTACGCTGAAGGCCAGCGCCGTTATGTCGAATCCCTGTCGGCTTATGCCCGCCAGTTTCTGTCGATGATGGAAAAGCCGGACGTGGACACCATTGAAGGACTATCGCCGGCCATTTCGATTGAGCAAAAATCCACCTCACACAACCCGCGCTCGACCGTCGGCACCATTACCGAAATTTACGACTACCTGCGCCTGCTGTATGCCCGTGTCGGCACGCCACACTGTCCGACCCACAATGCACCGCTGGAAGCCCAGACCGTCAGCCAGATGGTCGACAGCGTATTGGCCATGCCCGATGAGCACCGCTACATGCTGCTGGCCCCAGTTATCCGCGAGCGCAAGGGCGAGCATCTGGTGTTGCTGGAAGAGTTGCGTGCCAAGGGCTTTATCCGCCTACGCATCAACGGCACGGTCTACGACATGGACGACCTGCCCGCACTGGACAAAAACAAGCGCAACACCATTGATGTGGTGGTGGACCGCTTTAAAATCCGTGACGATCTGGCCCAGCGCTTGGCCGAATCATTCGAGACCGCCTTGCAGCTGGCCGACGGCATTGCCACCGTTGCCTGCATGGATGATGGTGTGGAACTGGAGCAAGTATTTTCCGCCCGTTTTGCCTGTCCCCATTGCGGTCATGCGGTCAGCGAGCTGGAACCCAAACTGTTTTCCTTCAACAACCCTTCCGGTGCCTGCCCTGGCTGTGACGGCCTGGGCGTGAAGCAGTTTTTTGATGCCCGCCGCCTGGTCAATAGCGAACTGACTCTGGCTGAAGGAGCCATTCGTGGCTGGGACCGGCGCAGCGCTTACTATTTCCAGATGTTGCAATCACTGGCCCGACACTATGCCTTTGATATCGACACACCTTTCGGCCAACTCAAACCACGCATTCGCGAGCTGATCCTGCAAGGCAGCGGGCTGGAAGACATCGAGTTCAATTATTTGAATGACCGTGGTGATATCGTCAAGCGCAAGCATCCGTTCGAGGGTATCATTCCCAACCTTGAACGCCGCTATCGTGAAACCGAGTCCAACAGCGTGCGTGAAGAACTGGCCAAATACCTGAGCACTCAAGCCTGTCCGGACTGCGACGGTTCCCGCCTGTGCAGCTCGGCCCGCCACGTTTGGGTAGCCGACAAAACCCTGCCTGAAGTCGTACGCTTGCCCGTCGGCGATGCACACCAGTATTTCAGCCAGCTGACCCTGCCTGGCCGTCGCGGTGAAATAGCCGACAAAATCCTCAAAGAAATTGGCGAGCGTCTGCAGTTTTTGGTCAACGTCGGTCTAGACTATCTGACGCTGGAGCGCAGCGCCGACACACTGTCTGGCGGTGAAGCACAGCGCATCCGCCTGGCCAGCCAGATTGGTGCTGGTCTGGTCGGTGTCATGTACATTCTGGATGAGCCCTCCATCGGCCTCCATCAGCGTGACAACGAGCGCTTGCTAGCCACTCTGACTCATCTACGCAATCTGGGTAACACTGTGATTGTGGTTGAGCATGACGAAGATGCCATTCGTCTGGCTGACTATGTGGTTGATATCGGGCCAGGTGCTGGTGTCCACGGCGGTAAGATTGTTGCCCAAGGCACACCTGAGGAAGTCATGGCCAATCCCGACTCGCTCACCGGCCAATACCTGTCGGGCAAAAAACACATCACTTGGCCCGAGCAGCGCACGCCCATTAATCCGGAAAAAATGCTGCGCCTGATGGGTGCCAGCGGCAACAACCTGCAAAACGTCAATCTGGTGGTACCGCTGGGGCTCTTCACCTGCATTACCGGCGTCTCCGGCTCGGGCAAGTCCACACTGATCAATGGCACCCTGTATCCGCTGGCAGCCACCGAGCTGAACCGAGCCACCACGCTGGAGGTCGCTCCATACCAAGAAATCGATGGTTTACAGCATCTGGATAAGGTAGTGGATATTGACCAGAGCCCGATTGGCCGCACTCCCCGCTCCAATCCCGCCACCTACACCGGCATTTTCACCCCGGTACGGGAGCTATTTGCCAGCGTTCCCGAAGCGCGTGCACGGGGCTATACCCCAGGGCGCTTCTCGTTCAACGTCAAGGGCGGGCGCTGCGAAGCATGCCAAGGTGACGGCGTAATCAAGGTGGAAATGCACTTTTTGCCTGATATTTATGTGCCCTGTGATATCTGCAAAGGTAAGCGCTACAACCGTGAAACGCTGGATATCCGCTATAAAGGCAAAACCATTGACGAAGTACTGGGCATGACCATCGAGGAAGCGCGTGCTTTCTTTGATGCTATCCCAGCACTGGCCCGCCGCCTGCAAACCCTGATCGATGTTGGTCTGTCCTATATCCGACTGGGGCAAAGCGCCACAACCCTGTCCGGTGGAGAGGCGCAACGGGTCAAGCTGGCGCGTGAACTGTCCAAACGCGATACCGGCCAAACCCTCTACATCCTTGACGAGCCCACCACCGGCTTGCACTTCGCCGATATCCAGCTATTACTGGATGTGCTGCACCAGCTGCGCGATCGTGGCAACAGCATTGTGGTGATTGAGCATAATCTGGACGTCATCAAAACTGCGGACTGGATTGTAGACCTTGGCCCCGAAGGCGGTTCGCGGGGCGGCCAGATCATTGCCACCGGAACGCCAGAGCAAATTGCAGCCTGTGCAGAGTCACACACCGGACGCTTTCTACGCCCTCTGCTGGCCGGTCACTAACCGAACAGCTGAGTCCTACCACCACAGGGCTCAGCTGGCAGGTTGCAACACATCTGCATTGTTATCTGAGGTGTTCGCACCATGCTATCCCGCTCTTGGTTGTCCTTGCGTCTATCCGCGCCGATGCGCGGACTGATCGCCATCAATCTGGCCGCCATCATTTTTGGCACCGCCGCTCTCTACGGCAAGCTGGATGTATCGCCATTCTGGATCTGTGCAATGCGTGCGGGCTTCGCCCTGCTTGCGCTCGCCATGATCGGCGGCTTGAGCAGCCAGCTACTTCGCCTACGAGCCCACAGCTGGGGCATTCTGGCGGCCAGCGGTTGCCTGCTGGCCACTCACTGGGTGGCGTTTTTCATGTCAGTCCAGTTGTCGGGAATTGCCATTGCCACCCTGACGTTCGCCACCTTTCCGTTATTCACCGTCATGGTTGAAGCTGCAGCACAGCGTCGCCTACCTAGTAGCACCGAGGTCGTGGCGGGCTGCGCGATCATTGCAGCAGTTGCCCTGTTGCTGGAGCCTAATCAAAGCAATAGCAACAACCTAGCGGGCATCAGCACAGGACTCAGCTCAGCAGTGAGCTATGCGCTGTTCTGGCGTATCACCCAGCAGCTGCAACAACCCCTACCGGCTGCCAGCGTATCCTTGTGTCAAAATGGTTTTGTGCTGCTGTTGCTGGCGCCATTTTTAGTGTTGAGCACCCCGCTGCCTGTAACAGCTGTGGAATGGTTAGCACTGATGGGGCTGGGCGTTTTTAACACCGCCGTGATGCTGATGCTGTATCTGTATGCGCTTAGATATATTTCCGCCAGTACCTGCAGTGGCTTTGTTGCCCTGGAGCCGGTATATGCAATCCTGTTCGCCGCTTGGCTATTTGACGAAGCCATTACGCCATGGATTTTGCTCAGCATTATTCTGATTATTGGTGCTTCCTTGATTCTGCTAAAAACTGGTTCACAACCAACATAGCTGCCTGCTGCAACAAAAAAGCCGACACCCTCGCAGGTGTCGGCTTAACTTAGGACGCAACCTGTTCGCTTACAGCGTCAAGCCCATGGCCTTGGCTACGCCAGCGCCATAGGCAGGATCCGCCTTGGTGCAATGCTCAATATGCTTGCGCTTGATGTGCTCAGGCACTGGCTCCATATTGCGCGCGGTGTTCTCGAACAACACCTGTTGCTGTTCTGGGGTCATCAG
>CAZBXG010000003.1:10092-14904 GCA_964495925.1 uncultured Thiopseudomonas sp. | reverse complement strand
ACCGGAATCTGATAGTGGTTGACACCCAAGCGATAGCGCTGTGCGTCACCGTAAGAAAACAAACGGCCCTGTAGCATACGGTCAGGCGAGAAGCCGATACCCGGCACAATATGAGCAGGGTTAAACGCCGCTTGCTCTACATCAGCAAAGTAGTTCTCAGGGTTGCGGTTAAGCTCGAAATAGCCCACTTCAATCAGCGGATAATCCTTCTTCGGCCACACCTTAGTCAGGTCAAATGGATGGTAAGGCACCTTGGCCGCATCAGCTTCAGGCATCACCTGAACGTACATCTTCCAACGCGGAAACTCCTTACGCTCAATCGCCTCATACAGGTCACGTTGCGAGCTTTCGCGATCTTTACCCACCAACTCAGCAGCTTCGGCATCCGTCAGGTTTTTGATCCCTTGCTGCGTAATCAGATGAAACTTAACCCAGAAGCGTTCGTTATCAGCATTGATAAAGCTAAAAGTGTGCGAGCCAAAACCATGCATATGGCGGTAGCTGGCCGGAATACCGCGGTCACTCATGACGATGGTGACCTGGTGCAGCGCCTCAGGCAGGCCAGTCCAGAAGTCCCAGTTATTGATCGGACAGCGCATATTGGTGCGTGGATCACGCTTCACCGCATGGTTCAGGTCAGGAAATTTCAGTGGGTCGCGAAAGAAGAATACTGGGGTGTTATTACCCACCAAGTCCCAGTTACCCTGTTCCGTATAAAAGCGCATGGCAAAGCCGCGAATATCCCGCTCAGCATCTGCCGCACCACGCTCACCTGCTACGGTAGAAAAGCGCACAAACATCTCGGTTTTCTTGCCAACCTCGGAGAACAAAGCCGCTTTGCTGTATTGGGTGATGTCATGAGTCACCACAAACTCACCAAATGCACCAGAGCCTTTGGCATGCATGCGACGCTCGGGAATTACCTCACGGTCAAAGTGAGCCATTTTCTCCAAAAACCAAACATCTTGGAGCAACATCGGACCACGTGCACCTGCGGTCAAACTATCCTGGTTGTTGGCAACCGGAGCACCTGAAACAGAAGTAAGCTTGCTTTTTATAGCCATGATGTATTCCTCTTGGTACGGGTTTGTACACGTAGACTACACAAGCACAAGATTAGAGCAAAGAAAATACTATCTATCTAGGTAATATTCATCGACTATTAAGCCGGCAATAAAAAACCGGGCACTAAGGCCCGGTTCTTTAGCACGCCTAAACTTACTCGGCAGCTTCTGTAGCAGCGACCTGCTCACGGTCTACCAGCTGAACATATGCCATAGGGGCATTGTCACCAGCACGGAAACCGCACTTCAGGATACGCACATAGCCGCCTGGGCGCTGTGCGTAGTGTTTGCCCAGATCGTTGAACAGCTTGCCCACAGCCTCTTTGGAACGAGTGCGGGAGAAAGCCAGACGACGGTTTGCCACTGAATCTTCTTTGGCCAGAGTGATCAACGGCTCTGCAACACGACGCAGCTCTTTGGCTTTCGGCAGAGTGGTTTTGATCAGTTCGTGCTCAAACAGCGACACTGCCATGTTTTGAAACATGGCTTTGCGGTGTGCACTGGTACGATTCAGTTTACGGCCACTTTTACGATGACGCATGGTTCAATTCCTTACCAAACTCTTGTTGTTCGGTGATGATGGACGATCAGGCAGTGGCCTTGTCATCCTTTTTCAAACTTGCCGGCGGCCAGTTATCGAGCCGCATACCCAGAGACAGGCCACGCTGCGCCAGAACATCCTTGATTTCAGTCAGGGATTTCTTGCCCAGATTAGGCGTCTTGAGCAGCTCCACCTCGGTACGCTGGATCAGGTCACCAATGTAGTAAATGCTTTCCGCTTTCAGGCAATTGGCCGAGCGTACGGTCAGTTCCAGGTCGTCAACAGGACGCAGCAGAATCGGATCAACCTCATCTTCCTGCTTCTCTTCAACTTCCTCCACTTCGGCCTGAAGCTCAACAAAGGCTGCCAGCTGATGCTGCAGGATTGTTGCGCAGCGACGAATCGCCTCTTCAGGGTCCAGGGTACCGTTGGTTTCAAGCTCAATAATCAGCTTGTCCAGGTCAGTACGCTGTTCGACACGAGCATTTTCTACTACATAGGAAACGCGGCGAACCGGGCTGAACAGGGCATCAAGCTGGAGACCGCCTACGCTGCGTGTTTCATCCTCGTCGTTAAAACGGGAATCGGCAGCTTCGTAGCCACGGCCGCGTGCCAGACGCAGCTTCATGTTCAGGGAGCCCTTGTCAGCCAGATTAGCAATAACGTGGTCGCCGTTAATGATTTCCACATCATGATCCAACTGGATATCGGCTGCAGTTACTACGCCCGGGCCTTTTTTACTCAGGCTCAGGGTGGCCTCGTCACGGCCGTGCATTTTGACAGCGAGGCCCTTCAGGTTGAGAAGGATCTCGATGACATCCTCCTGCACACCTTCAATGGCACTGTATTCGTGCAGTACGCCGTCGATTTCAACTTCGACAACCGCACAACCAGGCATGGATGACAACAGAATGCGTCGCAACGCATTGCCCAATGTATGACCGAAGCCACGCTCGAGAGGCTCGAGCGTGATTTTGGCGCGGGTCGGGCTGACCGTATCGACTTTAATTTGACGAGGAGTCAGAAACTCATTTACCGAAATCTGCATGGATACACCTATTTTCTAGCCCTTACTTGGAGTAGAGCTCGACGATCAGGCTTTCATTGATGTCTGAGGAGAGGTCACTACGCTCAGGGATGCTCTTGAACACACCTGATTTCTTCTCGGCATCAACCTCTACCCACTCGACACGACCACGCTGGGCGCAGAGTTCGAGAGCCTGAGCAATACGAAGCTGATTTTTGGATTTTTCGCGCACTGCAACCACATCACCGGGCTGAACCTGGTAAGACGGAATGTTTACAGTCTGACCATTGATGGTGATTGCCTTGTGGGATACCAGCTGACGGGATTCGGAGCGGGTAGCACCGTAGCCCATGCGGTAAACCACGTTGTCCAGGCGGCTTTCCAGCAGCTGCAACAGGTTTTCACCAGTTGCGCCCTTGCGACGGGCTGCTTCTTTGTAATAGCCGTGGAACTGACGCTCCAGCACGCCGTACATGCGACGTACTTTTTGCTTTTCACGCAGCTGGGTGCCGTATTCGGACAAACGGCTGCGACGCTGACCATGTTGGCCAGGAGCTGTTTCAATGTTGCACTTGGATTCAATCGCGCGTGAACCGCTCTTCAGGAAGAGATCAGTACCTTCACGACGGGACAGTTTGCACTTGGGACCAATATAACGAGCCATTTCTTACTGTCTCCTGATTACACGCGGCGCTTCTTCGGCGGACGGCACCCATTATGTGGGATAGGCGTCACGTCGGTGATGCTTGAAATTTTGTAACCGCAACCATTCAGGGCACGGACGGCAGACTCACGCCCCGGGCCTGGGCCCTTGACGTTGACTTCGAGGTTCTTCAGACCGAACTCAAGCGCGGCCTGACCAGCACGCTCGGCTGCAACCTGGGCAGCGAACGGGGTGCTCTTGCGCGAGCCACGGAAACCTGAACCACCGGACGTTGCCCAGGATAGTGCATTACCCTGGCGATCGGTGATGGTGATGATTGTGTTGTTAAAGGACGCATGGATGTGGGCGATGCCATCAACCACCGTCTTCTTGACCTTCTTGCGAGGACGAGCAGCTGCTTTAGCCATAATTTAATTCCTGTCCGTTTCCAGAGGATTACTTGCGAATCGGCTTGCGCGGGCCCTTACGGGTACGAGCATTCGTTTTGGTGCGCTGACCATTGACGGGCAGACTGCGACGATGACGCAAACCGCGATAGCAACCCAGATCCATCAAACGCTTGATATTCATGGTTACTTCACGACGCAGGTCACCCTCGGTCGTGAACTTGCCCACTTCTGTACGCAGCTTTTCGATCTGGTCATCAGAAAGGTCCTGAATTTTTGCCGCCGGATTGATACCGGTGGCAGCACAGATTTTCTGTGCTGTTGGCCGACCAATACCGAAGATATAGGTCAGCGAGATAACAGTGTGCTTGTTATCCGGAATGTTAACGCCTGCAATACGGGCCATTCAATAAACTCCAATTGACAGCAACCTGTGCCCCGGCAGCCAAGAGAGGGCAGAAGCCTTAATGCTGTAGATTTTAATCAGCCCGCTAGCGCACTAGCTAGCGGACAAGTTACGCATCACGATCAGCCTTGGCGCTGCTTGTGACGAGGTTCTGCCGAGCAAATCACCCGAATTACGCCTTCGCGACGGATGATTTTGCAATTACGGCAAAGCTTTTTTACCGATGCACGAACTTTCATCTTGCACTCCTGAACTCAAACCATGATCAGCGCATAATGCCGCTGTTGCCATAGCCCTTGAGATTCGATTTTTTCATAAGGGATTCGTACTGGTTTGAAACGAGGTGCGATTGTACTTGAGCCATGAAGTCCATGACAACCACTACAACGATCAAAAGCGACGTACCCCCGAGGTAAAATGGCACATTGGCCGCCACAACCAGAAATTGGGGCAACAAACATACCGCCGTCATGTATAGCGCACCGAAAACGGTCAGCCGTGTCAGAACACCATCAATGTAACGTGCAGACTGGTCACCGGGACGAATGCCAGGAATGAATGCACCGGACTTTTTCAGGTTCTCGGCCACTTCCTTCGGGTTAAACATCAACGCCGTATAGAAGAAGCAGAAGAAAATGATACCCGCACTGAACAAAAGAATGTTCAGCGGTTGTCCTGGCGCAAGCGCCTGGGAAATATCGCCCAGCCAGCTCATGCTTTCCGA
>CAZBXG010000003.1:0-9992 GCA_964495925.1 uncultured Thiopseudomonas sp. | reverse complement strand
CGGGCAGACTCGAACGACTGGCCAATGGCTCCGGGCAGACCCGCAACAATACCGGCGAAGATCAGCATCGAGATCCCGTTGCCAACACCACGCTCGGTAATTTGTTCGCCCAGCCACATCATGAACATTGCTCCCGCCACAAACGTGGTGATGGAAACAAAGTAGAAGTTGAAGTCAGCCGAAAAGGCCACACCCTGACTGGCCAGCCCCATGGACATGCCAAAGGCTTGCACCAGAGACAGCAGCAAGGTGCCGTAGCGGGTGTACTGGCTAATCTTGCGACGGCCAGCCTCACCCTCTTTCTTCAACTGTCCAAGCTGCGGGCTGACGGCGGTCATCAGCTGCATGATAATCGACGCGGAAATATAGGGCATGATACCCAGCGCGAAGATACTCATGCGCTCCAGCGCACCACCGGAAAACATGTTGAACAGGTCGAGAATGGTTCCCTCATTCTGTCGAAACAGGTTAGCCAGGGCGTCGGGATTGATACCAGGAACAGGGATATGCGCCCCGATCCGGTATACGATGATTGCCAGGAAGAGGAAGCGCAAGCGTGCCCACAACTCAGACAAACCGCCTCCACCCAAAGCAGAGAGAGAACCTTGTTTAGCCATTATTCTTCGACCTTGCCGCCTGCAGCGATGATGGCTTCACGGGCACCCTTGGTGGCAGCAACACCTTGCAGCGTTACAGCACGGGTTACCTCTCCAGACAACATCACCTTTACGGATTTGACGTTTTCGCCAATGATGTTGGCTTCTTTCAGAGTAACCAGGGTTACCAGGTCGCCAGCTACTTTGGCCAGCTCGGAAGTGCGCACTTCTGCACGCTCCAGCTGCTTCTGGGAAGTAAAGCCAAACTTGGGCAGACGACGATACAGCGGCTGCTGACCACCCTCAAAGCCTGGCGCAACCTTACCGCCGGAACGGGAGGTCAAACCTTTGTGACCGCGACCGGCTGTTTTACCCATACCGCTACCAATACCACGGCCCAGACGGACCTTGACGGTACGGGCGCCAGGGGCAGAGCGCAAATCATTTAATTGCATGTCTTAACCCTCCACGCGGAGCATGTAATAAGCCTTGTTGATCATGCCGCGGTTTTCCGGAGTATCCAGAACCTCAACGGTATGACCAATGCGGCGCAGGCCGAGGCCGCGCACACAGGCTTTGTGATTGGCCAGTCGGCCGTTGGTGCTCTTAACCAGAGTCACCTTGATTTTAGCCTGAGACATGATTACAGAATCTCCTCAACGCTCTTGCCACGCTTGGCAGCAACGGCTTCAGGGGACTGCATATTTTTCAGGCCCTTGAAGGTCGCCTGAACCACGTTCACCGGGTTGGTGGAGCCGTAGCACTTGGCAAGTACGTTATGTACACCGGCTACTTCCAGTACTGCACGCATTGCACCGCCGGCAATGACACCAGTACCTTCGGAAGCAGGCTGCATGTAAACGTTGGATGCACCATGAACCGCGCGAATCGGGTACTGCAAAGTGGTACCGTTCAGCTCAACCTGGATCATGTTGCGACGCGCTGCTTCCATTGCTTTCTGAATGGCCAGCGGCACTTCACGTGATTTACCACGACCATAGCCAACGCGACCCTTGCCATCACCAACCACAGTCAGGGCGGTAAAAGTAAAGATACGGCCGCCTTTTACGGTTTTGGCAACACGGTTAACCTGGATCAGCTTCTCGATGTAACCTTCATCGCTGCTTTCTTCGCGTCTGCCGCGCTTTTGTTCGTTATTAGACATAACTTAAAACTCCAGCCCGCCTTCACGAGCAGCATCAGCCAGTGCTTGTACACGGCCATGGTACTTGAAACCTGAACGGTCAAAGGCAACACGGGAAATGCCAGCCGCCTTGGCGCGCTCGGCAATCAGTGTACCGACCTTTTTGGCCGCTTCCACGTTACCAGTAACCCCTTCACGCAAGGCCTTGTCCAGAGTGGAGGCAGAAGCCAGCACCTGACTGCCGTCAGCAGAAATAACTTGCGCATAAATATGCTGCGAAGAGCGATGCACGCACAGACGAACTACTTCCAGTTCGTGCATTTTCAGACGTGCCTTGCGCGCACGACGCAGTCTTGAAACTTTTTTGTCGTTCATTTTGCTAGGCCCTACTTCTTCTTGGCTTCTTTACGGCGCACTACTTCATCAGCGTAGCGCACACCTTTGCCCTTATAAGGCTCAGGACGGCGGTATTCGCGGATTTCAGCAGCGACCTGACCCAGAACCTGCTTGTCAATACCGCGCAGGATCAGATCGGTAGCACTGGGTGCTTCGGCAGTAACATTGGCAGGCAGGTGATACTCAACCGGGTGGGAGAAGCCCAACGCCAGATTGACCACGTTACCGCTAACCTGTGCACGGTAACCTACACCCACCAGCTGCAGCTTGCGCTCAAAGCCGACACTTACGCCAACAACCATGTTGTTGACCAGCGCACGGGTGGTTCCGGCCATGGCACGGGATTGTTGATCGCCATTACGGGCAGCAAAACGAATCTGTCCTGCGTCCTGGGTGATCTCAACCGAAGGATGCAACTGCATTTGCAGTGCGCCCTTCGCGCCCTTGACGGACAAAGTCTGGCCATCAAGCTTAAACTCTACGCCCGCAGGTAGTGTTACGGGGTTATTTGCAATACGAGACATGCTTCCCCCTTAGAATACGCTGCACAGCACTTCGCCGCCGATACCGGCAGCACGGGCTTCGCGATCAGTCATCACGCCCTTGCTGGTAGAAACGATTGCGACACCCAAACCACCACGAACTTTAGGCAGCGAATTGGCTGATTTATATTGACGAAGACTTGGGCGGCTAGCGCGCTGCAACTCTTCAATGACCGGACGACCTTCGAAATACTTGAGTTCGACGGTCAGCTCTGGTTTAACGCCTTCGCTGACTTGATAGTCCGCAACATAACCTTCGCTCTTCAGAACGCTGGCTACGGCTACCTTCAAACGTGATGAAGGCATGCTAACTGCGGATTTCTCAGCCATTTGGGCATTACGGATACGGGTTAGCATGTCCGCTAACGGGTCCTGCATACTCATGGGCCAATAGCTCCTGGATAAAATATACGTCAGACAAGCTGACATTTTGCTACAACAAGAATAACAATAGACTCTTGCGAGCCGGACATTCTAAAGATTTGCCACAAACGAATCAAGCCCCTTTCGGGGCTTGATTCAGATTTATCGCATTTTTACCAGCTGGATTTAACCAAACCGGGGATGTCGCCACGCATCGCTGCTTCACGCAGCTTGTTGCGGCCCAATCCAAATTTGCGATATACGCCGTGTGGTCTGCCGGTAATACGGCAGCGGTTACGCAAACGGGCTGCGCTCGCGTCACGCGGCTGCTTCTGCAGAGCAATCTGTGCTTCCCAACGCTCCTCCGGAGTGGAGTTCGGGTTAGCAACAATTGCCTTCAGGGCAGCGCGCTTTTCCGCATATTTGGCGACCGTTTGCTGACGCTTCAGCTCACGGTTGATCATGCTTTTCTTGGCCATTTCCTGTTCCTCAAGTACGGAAGGGGAATTTGAAGGCGTTCAGCAACGCACGGCCTTCTTCATCGTTACGGGCTGTTGTGGTCAGAGTAATATCCAGACCACGCAGCGCATCAATCTTGTCGTAATCGATTTCCGGGAAGATGATCTGCTCTTTGACACCCATGCTGTAGTTACCGCGACCGTCAAACGAACGCGGATTCAGGCCGCGGAAGTCACGTACGCGCGGCAGGGAGATTGAGAGCAGACGATCCAGAAATTCATACATACGATCGTTGCGCAGTGTAACCTTAACCCCGATTGGCCAGCCATCACGGATTTTAAAACCGGCAATGGACTTTCTGGAGTAAGTGATTACTCCTTTCTGGCCAGTGATTTTTTCCAGGTCAGCCAGCGCGTTCTCGATAATTTTCTTATCGGTAACTGCTTCGCCAAGACCCATGTTCAGTGTAATTTTACTTACACGCGGAACTTCCATCACGTTGTCTAGCTTCAGGTCATCCTTAAGCTTGGCAACCAGTTCGTTCCGGTAAATATCTTTCAATCGTGCCATGGTGATCTACCTAGTCCTCAAGCCTCGACAGCTTTTTGTGTCGACTTGAATACACGAATTTTCTTGCCGTCTTCAATCTTGAAGCCAACGCGGTCGGCCTTGTTGGTTTCGGCGTTGAAAATAGCCACGTTGGAAACCTGAATAGGGGCTTCCAGTTCGACGATACCGCCCTGTTGTCCGAGCATCGGATTAGGCTTGGCGTGCTTCTTGACGATGTTGACACCAGTCACGAGAACACGACCGTCGGCAAGTACTTTTTGTACTTTGCCGCGCTTGCCCTTGTCCTTGCCGGCGATGACGATGATCTCGTCGTTACGACGAATCTTTTGCATGACGGCTACTCCTTACAGCACTTCAGGCGCCAGTGAGACGATTTTCATAAACTTCTCTGTACGAAGTTCACGCGTCACTGGTCCAAAGATACGGGTACCCATAGGCTCCTGCTTAGCATTCAGGATGACGGCAGCGTTGCCGTCAAAACGAATGATGGAACCGTCCGGACGACGAACACCTGAGCGGGTACGAACTACTACTGCAGTCAGTACCTGGCCTTTTTTAACACGGCCACGCGGAATTGCCTCTTTAACGGTAACTTTAATGATGTCACCGATACGGGCATAGCGACGGTGTGAACCGCCCAGGACCTTGATGCACATTACTCGACGGGCGCCACTGTTGTCAGCCACATCCAGCATTGATTGAGTCTGAATCATTTTATTTCTCCGACCCGGTCCTTAAACAACTTCTACTCGCTCAACGATCTCGACCAGTGCCCAGGACTTTGTCTTGGACTGGGGACGGGTTTCACGAATAGTGACCTTGTCTCCGATCTTGCACTGGTTTTGTTCGTCATGAGCATGCAGCTTTGTTGAACGCTTCAGGTATTTGCCGTAAATCGGGTGCTTTACGCGACGCTCGATCAGTACGGTAATGGTTTTGTCCATCTTGTCGCTGACTACTCGGCCGGTCAGCGTACGGATTGTCTTCTGAGCTTCAGCCATGATTACTCACCTGCCTTCTGATTAAGCACAGTCTTGACGCGCGCAATGTCGCGCCTAACCTGGGTCATCAGGTGAGACTGGTTCATCTGTCCGGTCGCTTTCTGCATGCGCAGATTGAACTGGTCACGCAGCAAACCAAGCAATTGCTCGTTCAGCTGCTCTACTGTTTTTTCACGAAGTTCGTTAGCTTTCATTACATCACCGTCCGCTTAACAAAAGTTGTTGCGACAGGCAATTTAGCTGCAGCCAGTGCGAAGGCTTCACGCGCCAACTCTTCTGACACACCTTCAATCTCATAAATGACCTTGCCTGGCTGAATCAGGGCTACCCAGTATTCTACGGAACCCTTACCTTTACCCATCCGCACTTCAAGAGGCTTCTTGGTAATCGGCTTGTCCGGGAATACGCGGATCCAGATTTTACCACCACGCTTTACGTGACGGGTCAGGGCACGGCGGCCTGCTTCAATTTGACGGGCAGTGAGACGACCACGGCTGGTTGCCTTCAGGGCGAACTCACCAAAACTTACCTTGCTGCCGCGCAGAGCCAGACCACGGTTGTGGCCGGTCATCATCTTGCGGAACTTCGTACGCTTGGGTTGTAGCATTATGCGTACTCCTTAACGTGCTGCTTTTTTACGAGCGGGTGCTTCTGGCTTGATTTCTTCGTGACGGCCACCGATGACCTCACCTTTGAAAATCCAAACCTTTACACCGATCACACCATAAGTGGTGTGAGCTTCGTAAGTTGCATAATCGATATCGGCACGCAGGGTGTGCAGGGGCACACGACCTTCACGATACCACTCAGTGCGTGCGATTTCAGCACCGCCAAGACGTCCGCTCACCTGAATCTTGATGCCTTTGGCACCAATGCGCATGGCATTTTGTACAGCGCGCTTCATGGCGCGGCGGAACATGACGCGACGCTCCAGCTGCTGTGCAACGTTCTGGGCGACGAGCATACTGTCGAGTTCCGGCCTGCGGATCTCTTCAATATTGATGTGCACGGGCACACCCATTTTCTTGGTCAGGTCCTGACGCAGCTTCTCAACATCCTCACCTTTCTTGCCAATCACGATACCGGGACGGGCAGTGTGGATGGTAATGCGTGCGGTCTGGGCCGGGCGAGCAATCTCGACACGGCTTACGGACGCGTTTTTTAGTTTGTCTAACAGATACGCACGAACTTCCAGGTCGGCATTCAGGTAGTCAGCATAATCTTTGCTGTCTGCATACCAAACCGATGCGTGATCCTTGACGATACCCAGGCGAATGCCAATGGGATGTACTTTCTGACCCATCTGATCAACTCCGTTACTGGTCTGCGACCTTGACAGTGATATGGCAAGACCGCTTGATGATGCGATCTGCGCGGCCTTTGGCACGCGGCTTGATGCGCTTCATCGAACGCCCTTCATTCACGAAGACAGTGGAGACACGCAGGTCATCCACATCAGCACCTTCGTTATGTTCGGCATTGGCAATTGCTGACTCCAACACTTTCTTGATGATCTCTGCAGCTTTTTTGCTACTGAAGGTCAACAGGTTCAGCGCTTCGTCAACTTTCTTACCACGAATTTGGTCGGCAACCAGGCGGACTTTCTGGGCAGAAATGCGGGCGCCCGACAATTTTGCGGCAACTTCCATCATTTTAATCCTCAGCGTCTGCCTTTCTTGTCTGCGATATGACCTCTGTAGGTACGAGTCGCAGCAAATTCACCCAGTTTATGACCGACCATGTCTTCACCAACCAGAACCGGAACGTGTTGACGTCCGTTGTGGACAGCAATGGTCAGACCTACCATTTGCGGCAGAATCATGGAACGGCGTGACCAGGTCTTAACCGGGCGACGATCATTCTTTTCAACTGCAGTCTCAACCTTCTTGAGCAGGTGAAGGTCAATAAATGGACCTTTCTTAAGAGAACGTGACATATTTTATCCTTTGATTACTTGCGACGGCGAACGATCATATTGTTCGTGCGCTTATTGCTGCGGGTCTTGCCACCTTTGGTCGGACGTCCCCATGGTGTAACAGGATGACGACCACCTTTGGTACGACCTTCACCACCACCATGCGGGTGATCCACCGGGTTCATGGCAGCACCACGAACGGAAGGACGAACACCAGCCCAGCGGGAAGCACCGGCCTTGCCCAGAGAACGCAGGAAGTGCTCATGGTTGGACACTTCGCCCAGCGTTGCACGACAATCAACCAGAATCTTGCGCATCTCACCGGAACGCAGACGAATGGTTGCGTAGCTGCTGTCACGCGCCACCAGCTGCGCTGAAGTACCAGCGGAACGGGCCAGCTGAGCACCTTTACCAGGCTTCATTTCGATACCGTGAATCACCGAACCGACCGGAATGTTACGCAGCGGCAGGCTGTTGCCGTTTTTGATCGGCGCATGCGCACCGCTCATCAGCTGTTCGCCAGCACTGACACCTTTCGGCGCAATGATATAGCGACGCTCACCATCCGCGTACTTCAGCAGTGCAATGTTTGCGCTGCGGTTCGGGTCGTATTCCAGACGCTCAACAATGGCTGGAATGCCATCCTTGTTGCGACGAAAATCAATGATCCGGTAATGTTGCTTGTGTCCACCACCAATGTGACGGGTGGTAATGCGGCCGTTGTTGTTACGACCACCGGACTTCGACTTCTTCTCCAGCAGCGGCGCATAAGGAGCACCTTTGTGCAGCTCCTTGTTGACCACGCGAACGACAAAGCGGCGTCCGGGGGAAGTCGGCTTGCTTTTAACAATTGCCATCTTGCACCTCTACTTAGTTAGCACTGCTTTCGAAGTCGATATCCTGACCAGGCTCAAGGGTAATGTAGGCTTTCTTCCAGTCATTACGCTTGCCCACGCCACGCATGGTACGCTTGGTCTTGCCGTTTACCTTGACGGTATTGACATCAGACACTTTAACTTCAAACAGCTGTTCAACTGCTTTCTTCACTTCCAGTTTGGTGGCATCAGTGGCCACTTTGAATACAAACTGGTTTTTGCCGTCAGCCAGCACGGTAGCCTTTTCGGAGATGTGCGGGCCAAGTAGCACCTTGAATACGCGTTCCTGGTTCATCCCAACAACTCCTCAAACTTCTTGACTGCAGAAACGGTCATCAGGACCTTTTCGTAGGCAATCAGGCTAACCGGATCAGTGCCCTGCACATCACGCACATCAACATGCGGGATGTTGCGCGCAGCCAGGTACAGATTCTCTTCGACTGCGTCGGAAACAATCAGCACATCATTCAGGTTCAGGCCATTCAGTTTGCCCAGCAGCTCTTTGGTTTTCGGAGCAGAAACAGACAGCTCTTCAACCACTACCAGACGGTCCTGACGAACCAGCTCGGCAAGAATGGAGCGCATTGCAGCGCGGTACATCTTCTTGTTCAGCTTTTGTGAGTGGTCTTGTGGACGGGCGGCAAATGTCACGCCACCGCTACGCCAGATCGGGCTACGGGTAGTACCGGCACGGGCACGGCCTGTACCCTTTTGACGCCACGGCTTGCGGCCACCGCCAGAAACTTCGGCGCGGGTCTTTTGCTTCTTGCTGCCCTGACGACCACCGGCCATGTAAGCAACTACAGCTTGGTGAACCAGAGTCTCATTGAACTCGCCACCAAAAGTACGCTCGCAGACATCGATTGCCTGGGCGCCATTTACATTAATTTGCATTTCGCACTCCCCTCTTAACCGCGAGCTTTAACAGCTGGACGTACGACAACGTCGCTACCGGTAGCACCGGGAACGGCGCCACGCACCAGCAGCAGGTTACGCTCGGCGTCAACGCGAACAACTTCAAGGGACTGCACAGTCATGCGCACATCGCCCATGTGACCGGACATTTTCTTGCCCTTGAACACACGGCCTGGTGTCTGGCACTGACCGATGGAACCTGGTACACGGTGAGAGAGTGAGTTACCGTGAGTAGCATCCTGACCACGGAAGTTCCAGCGTTTGATGGTACCGGCAAAGCCTTTACCTTTGGTCTGACCAGTCACATCGACCAGTTGACCAGCAGCAAACAACTCGGCAGTGATCTGGTCACCAGCCTGGTATTCGCCTTCTTCAACGCGGAACTCAAGAACCTTGCGACCGGCTTCAGTGCCAGCCTTGGAAAAGTGACCTGCTTGCGCCTTGGTCACACGAGAAGCACGACGCTCGCCCACAGTGACCTGCACTGCGCGATAACCATCGGTTTCTTCGGTTTTCATCTGGGTGACGCGATTCGGTTCGACTTCAATTACAGTCACCGGAATCGACACACCATCTTCGGTGAAGATGCGGGTCATACCGCACTTGCGACCGACTACTCCAACTGTCATATTTCTGACCTCAATAGTGTACGGGGCTTTCACCCGCTATGGCCGCCCATTTCAGAGCGTTACACGACTAAAACGGGTGTTTTAGCCGAGGCTGATCTGCACTTCCACACCGGCTGCAAGATCAAGCTTCATCAACGCGTCGACGGTTTTGTCAGTTGGCTGAACAATATCCAGAACGCGCTTATGGGTGCGAATTTCATACTGGTCACGCGCATCTTTGTTGACGTGCGGGGATACCAGTACGGTAAAACGCTCTTTTCGAGTCGGCAAAGGGATAGGACCACGGACCTGAGCCCCAGTACGCTTCGCCGTTTCGACGATTTCCTGGGTAGATTGATCAATCAGGCGGTGGTCAAAAGCCTTCAACCGGATACGGATTTGTTGGTTTTGCATTTTGACCTCAGACTTTAGGTTAGCCTTGAACGGGCGCAATCTCCCGATAAAAGGAGGCGCAATTCTAATCTCGTGCAATGGCTATGTCAACCAATAAAGAAAGCCCCCATGTAGGGGGCTTTCTCGGCATCACCTAATTAGGCGATGATTTTTGCTACCACACCGGCACCAACGGTACGGCCACCTTCGCGAAT
>CAZBXG010000002.1:53461-56933 GCA_964495925.1 uncultured Thiopseudomonas sp. | reverse complement strand
TGAAGGCGGTATAATCCAACGAGGCTAAACTTTAAAGCCCGATTAAAGCACACGAATAAATCACTTACAAGGCAGTATATTTTAGCAATACATTTTCACTTGACCCGATTTCTCACCGAAAAGACACTGGATATCTATACAGAAAAAGGAAATCACTCTACCTAAGCAACTGCACTGCTGTCATCCACAAGATATGGCCCAGCCCGAATTAACACAATTTCTAATTGAGCTGGCAATAAACAAAACTCTCCCACAAAGAAGCACCACCAGCAACCACGCGACAGCAGCTCGGCGCAGCCGAGCCACTCTCCCTCAAACAACAGGCGAGTCATCCGGGCCGGTTAAGAACTGTGCAAAGCATCAGCACTTGTGCCGAAGCTTGCTTCGGTGCGGGTGCGTAGCTGCAGCACAGATCTTAACCGGCCCCAACTGCTCGCCCAAAACAAACATCAAAACCCAAGCATCAAGCCAACACCTCACCCCACTGCCTGCTCAAACGCTTATCCGATACCGGCATTTTAGTGCCCAGCTGCTGGGCAAACAGCGACACCCGATACTCCTCCAGCATCCAACGATACAACTGCAAAGAAGGATCGTACTTACCTTCTTTGGCATGTTTATCAAGCCGGTCCCTGTATTGCTGCTGATAACCGCTCAACTCCAACGTCCAGACACGGTCTTTTTGCACCTGACTGCCCAGCTTGTCGAGTCGCTGCTCAATGGCTTTTAGATAGCGCGGATATTCCTGCAACCACTGTGCCGGTACTTCACGCACAAACCCCGGATAAATCAGCGCGGCCAACTGGCTCTTGATGTCATTCAGTGCCACCGCCATTTGCAGATCGATACGGCCCTTGAAACGCTTTTTCAGTTCGTGCCAGCGTTGCAAAATGTCACGCAGACGCTTGATCAACTGTTCGGCCCGCTCCACCACCGCCCCGCGATGCTGCTCAGCCAGTTGCTGCACGCCAGCCGCGCTACGCGGCAGCTGCTCCAGAGCGGACAGAGCCAACTCTTCGGCACAGGCCAGCAGCACGTCTTCGGCCAAGGCATCAATCCGGCCCAGATCACGGTACAGCAACGTCAGCTGGTTATCGCGCTGCAACAGCTCGCGTATATAGTTGCCCGGCTCGTTCCATTGCTGCACCAGCAGTCGCTGTAAGGCACGCCGGTGTTCATGATCGGCTTGGGCCTGACTGGCAAACTGGCCTTCCTGCACTTCGCCGTCCACATCGACCAGTGCCGGGAATACCGTCATTTCCAGTCCGGCCACTTGTTGCTGCTGAAAACTGTCCAGCTCAAAGCTGCCGGTGTCCAGCGCGGCTGGCTTCGAGCGTTGCTTCTGCTGCTCACGCAACGAGCCCAGCGCCTGCTGGCTGGCAGTACCGAAACGCGCCAACAATTCATGCAGGTCACGACTTTCGCCCATGCGCTTGCCTTTGGCATCCAGCACTTCGATGTTCATTTTCAGGTGCTGTTCAATGCCTTTCCATGCTTCATCCCACGCCTCTTCCGGCACCCGTACACCGGTCATGCGCAGCAGTTGATGAGCAAGAGAGTCGGTCAGGTCGCCATCGCCAAAGGGCATTTTTTCCAGCGCGGCTCCGACAAAATCCGGTACCGGTACAAAGTTTTTACGCAAGGACTTCGGCAACTGACGCACCAGTGCCACACAGAGTTTTTCCAGCAAACCGGGTACCAGCCACTCCAGCCGCGCCGCCGGAATTTGTAACAATATCGGCACCGGCACGCTCAGGGTCACGCCATCACGGGGGTGGCCCGGCTCAAACTCATAGCTCAAAGGCAGCTTCAATCCATCCCACTGCAAGTGATCAGGATACTGTTCCTCGGTCACTTCGCTGGCTTCACGCTGTAATACATCTTCAGCGGTCATGTGTAGCAATTTGGGCTGTTTGGCGCTTTCGCGTTTGTACCAGCGCTCAAAACTGGCGGTCTGGTAAATATCCGCCGGAATGTGGCGGTCGTAAAAAGCAAACAGAACTTCTTCGTCCGCCAAAATGTCACGACGTCGTGCTTTGGCTTCCAGCTCGTCCAGCTCCTGCAGCAACTTGCGATTGGCAGACAGGCAGGCAGCACGGCTAAAGATCTCGCCGCCGACCAAGCCTTCGCGAATCATCAGCTCGCGACTCAGTACCGGATCAACCGGACCATAGTGGGCAGCACGGCGACCGACCAGAATCAGGCCATACAAAGTGACTTGTTCGTAGGCAACGCACTGGCCACGTCTTTTTTCCCAGTGCGGTTCCAGCCAGGTTTGGCGGGTGAGGTGTGCCGCAGCCTGCTCAGCCCATTGCGGGTCAATTCGCGCCACTAAGCGTGCATACAAGCGAGTGGTTTCCACCAGTTCCGCACTCATGATCCACTGCGGCTTTTTACGGCCCAGTCCGGTAGAGGGATGAATCAAAAAGCGGCGCTGACGGGCGCCGAGGTAGTCATTGTCTTCGCTTTTTTGCCCGATATGGCTGAGCAAGCCGGTCAACAGAGCACGGTGCAGGCTGTCATAACTGGCGGGCTTTTCGTTGAAGCTCAGTTGCAAATCGCGGCAAATCAGCATCAACTGCCGATGGGCATCACGCCATTCCAGCATGCGTAAGAAATTCACATAATTCTGGCGACACCAGCGTCGTGCTGCTGCGCTGCCCTGCTCCTGACGCTGCTGCTCAAAATCACGCCATAGATTGATCAGCGCGGCAAAATCGGAATCTGGATCTTTCCATTGCGCGTGCGCCTGATCAGCCGCCTGTTGCTTGTCCGCCGGACGCACCTTGGCATCCTGCACCGACAACGCACTGGCAACGATCAGCACCTCACGCAAACTGCCGTGTTCGGCAGCAGCCAGCAACATACGCCCGACCCTGGGGTCAATCGGCAAGCGCGCCAGTTGGCGGCCCAGCAGTGTTAGCTCATCGGCTTGCGTGACCGCTTGCAGCTCCTGCAAGGTGGTAAAACCATCGGTAATGGCACGGCCTTCCGGTGGTTCAAGAAAGGGAAAATCCTCAATCGCGCCCAAACGCAAATTGAGCATCTGCAAAATCACTGCCGCTAGGTTAGTGCGCACAATTTCCGGATCGGTAAACTGCGGGCGAGCAATAAAATCCTCTTCGCTATACAAGCGAATACAAATGCCTGCCTCAACCCGTCCGCAACGGCCTTGCCGCTGGTTGGCACTGGCTTGCGAGATGGCTTCCACCGGCAGGCGCTGCACCTTGGCCCGATAGCTATAACGGCTGATGCGGGCGGTTCCGCTGTCAATCACATAGCGAATACCAGGCACGGTCAATGAGGTTTCGGCCACGTTGGTGGCCAGCACGATTTTGCGTCCGGGCTGTGGCTGGAAGATTTTTTGCTGCTCATTCGGTGTCAGGCGTGCATACAGCGGCAACACCATGCTGTGTTTCAGCTGCGCCTTGCGCAACACCTCGGCGCAATCACGGATTTCCCGCTCGCCGGG
>CAZBXG010000002.1:6051-53361 GCA_964495925.1 uncultured Thiopseudomonas sp. | reverse complement strand
TCCAGATCAATCGTCGCTGACGTGATGATGACTTTCAGATCCGGTCGTCTGGGCAAAATTTGCTTGATATAGCCAAGCAGAAAATCAATGTTCAGGCTGCGCTCGTGCGCCTCGTCAATAATCAGCGTGTCATAACGCTGCAAAAAACGGTCGTGTGCTGTTTCGGCCAGCAAAATGCCGTCAGTCATCAATTTGACCAGCGTCTGCTCATTGCTGTGATCTTCGTGACGTACCTGATAACCGACCAACCCGCCCAGCGGGGTGTGTAGTTCTTCGGCAATTCGCGTGGCAACGCTGCGTGCGGCCAGTCGTCTGGGCTGGGTATGCCCAATTAAACCCTGCACACCACGCCCCAGCTCCAGACAGAGTTTGGGCAGCTGAGTGGTTTTGCCCGATCCGGTTTCTCCGGCAATCACCAGCACCTGATGTTTTTGCAGCGCCTGCTTGATGCTCTCGCGATGCTCGGCAATCGGCAGCTGATCGTCATAAGCCACCTGCGGCAAACTGGCTCGCCGCTGCTCAGCTTGCCGAACTGAATCCAGTAAACGCTGCTGTACCTGCTGCTGGCGTTTTTCATCCGGCTTTTTGCCCAGCTGCTGCCATTGTCGGCGCAACCTGAACTGGTCACGCAGCATGGCCTGCGGCAAGAGCTGGTGAAAATCTTTAAAGGAACCGGAAGAATCAGTTTGGGACATGAAGGCAATACAGTCAGGTTGGCGAAAAGGGGCTATTGTCGCAGAAAACCGCAACCGGAGCGAAACTGCCTGTTGCCGGCAGCCGCCAATAACGCTGGCACTGATCACCTGCTTCACGCCCACAAACAGATTCCACACTGCTTGTTGCAGGCAGGCTGCATTCATACTTCATACATTGAAACACTGCCACCCACATTTCCTGTGGATAACTGTGTGAATTAACTGGAGAGAAAAGCGGCTAAGGCCCAGCCCGTCTGATCAGCCAGCAATCTGTACGATTTTCGACCAAACCAACAAAAACCAATAAATCAATAACTTACGACTTCAACCATTATTTCTATAGCCTGCTAGAATCCAGTTCATCAGTCATCTGCCTGGCTGTGCACAACAACGGGCAGGTTTACTCCAACTCTTGTGCCTCAGGCTGCTGCCAGCCGCCACCCAGTGCAGCAATCAGCTGCACGCTGGCCGTCAAGCGGCTGGTTTGCAGACCGACCACCGTACGTTCAGCATTATGTGCCGTTGACAACGCGCTGCTCACAGACAGGAAATCGACCATGCCAGCGGCATACTGATTTTCAATCAGCTGCAACGCATCCCGCGCCGCAGCCAGCGCTTCGCTTTGCACGGCGTATTCCCGCTCCAGACTCGCCAGCTGCACCAGCGCATCCTCCACTTCGGCAATCGCTTCCAGTGTGGTTTGGCGATAGCGGGCGACCTGCTGATCATAAGCTGCTTCGGCCTGTTCCAGTTTTGAGCGACGCGCACCAGCATCAAACAGGCGCAAATCCAGTTGCGGCCCCAGTGACCAGAAACGGTTCGGAGTGCTGACCAGCCCTGACCAGGCGTCGGCACGGTAACCACCGCTGGCACTAAAGCCAAAGGTGGGAAAATAAGCAGTTTTAGCCACGCCGATTTCGGCATTGGCCGCCATCACCCGCTGCTCGGCGGCGGCAATGTCCGGACGACGCTCAAGCAGGCTGGAAGGCAGGCTTTCCGGCAGCAAGGGCGTGACCGGCAAGCCTTGCGTGGCAGTTACGGCAAAACCGCTGGCCGGCTGGCCCAACAATACGGCAATCGCATGCTCAACCCGAGTGCGCTGGCTGTGCAAATCAAGTTGCTGCGCTTGTGTGGTTTTCAGCTGGGTCAGCGCCTGACTAACATCGGCCCGCGTGACCATGCCCGCTTGATAGCGGTTTTCGCTGATGCGTAACACGCGCTCATACGCCTGCAAGTTGGCCGCGGCAATCCGCAGTTGCTCGTCCAGACTGCGTAGCTGTACATAGTTTTGCACCAGCAGGCTTTGCTGGCTCAGGCGCAGCGCCGCCCAGTCGGCTGCACTGGCGTCCAGACGGGCCTGTCCTGCCTCAACCTGCCGCCGTACCTGTCCCCAGATATCGAGCTGCCAGCTTAGGCCCAGCTGAACATTTCTATCTTTTTCAATGCTGTCGTCGGGCGAACGCCCTGAACGACTTTGCGCAACCTGGCCACTCAGCTGCGGATACAGCGCAGAACGGCTGCCACCGAGTGCGGCCCGTGCTTCACGCCAGCTGGCTTCTGCCGCAGCCAGATTCTGGTTTTCCTGCTCCAGCAACTCCAGCAGCTGCATCAACTCCTGGTCCTGATACAGCTGCCGCCAGTCAACGCTGCTATCTGTTTGCGCCGGAGCCGCCACTTTCCAGCCGTCCGGCGTGGCAAAACGCTCCGGCACCTGCTGCTGTGGCCGTATATAGTCCGGCCCGAGCATGCACCCTGGCAAGGTCAACACTGCCGCCAACACAACTCCTGCTCTCAACACCCGGATTCTCCTGCCCCTGTTTGCAAATACGGCATAGCATAGCGGAATCGACATTATTCTCCGCCCTATTTACCGCTACTTTACCTGCCCATGCAGCCCTATGTCTGTCGTCGCAGCTCTGGTAGTCTGTTGGCACACTCACACATTCAGCAGCAGGCCAGTCCGACAAGCCGTCGATTAAGCCGGCCTGATGCCGACCACCGGGAGAACGACATGAGCACATTCTACACTCCGCCTGCCATCTGGCAGTTTGAAGAAAAAAACGACAATAAATACGCCAATATCAACCGGCCAACCGCTGGTGCCCGCTTTGAACAAAAGCTGCCGGTTGGCGAGCATCCGTTTCAGCTCTATTCGCTGGCCACGCCCAACGGCCAAAAGGTCACCATCATGCTGGAAGAGCTGCTGCAACTGGGCATCAAGAAAGCCGAGTACGACGCCTGGCTGATCAACATTGGTGAAAGCGACCAGTTCGGCAGCGACTTTGTCAGCATCAACCCCAACTCGAAAATTCCGGCCCTGCTTGACCGCAGTGAGTCACCGGCCCTGCCCGTGTTCGAGTCCGGCGCCATCCTGTTGTATCTGGCAGAAAAGTTTGGCCACTTTATTCCGCAGGACCACGCTGGCCGCACCCGCTGCCTGTCCTGGCTGTTCTGGCAAATGGGCGCAGCGCCAATACTGGGCGGCGGATTTGGCCACTTCTATGTGTATGCCGATGAGAAACATGAGTATGCAATCAACCGCTTTACCATGGAGGCCAAGCGCCAACTGGACGTGCTGGACCGTCAACTGGCCGACCACGAATTTGTCGCAGGTGACCAGTACAGCATCGCCGACATGGCCATCTGGCCCTGGTATGGCGGTGTGGTTTCTGGTGCGGTGTATAACGCAGTAGAATTCCTGCAAGCTCAGGAATACAAAAATGTGCTGCGCTGGCAGCAACAGATTGCCCAGCGCCCCGGTGTGCAGCGCGGTCGGCTGGTCAACCGTAACGAAGGCGGTTTGCGCGAGCGTCATAGCGCGGCAGATTTTGACGGACTGGTTTAACTGATTGAATTCCTGTGGCGATCATGCGTCGCCACAGGATAACGACAGAGTTACAGCAGCTCGCCCGATTGCTCATCGGCGTGATAGGACGAGCGCACCAGCGGGCCGGACGCCACGTTCTTGAAGCCCATTTTCAGGCCTTCCTCGGCAAACCATGCAAAGGTATCCGGATGCACATAACGCTGTACCGGCATGTGGTCACGGGACGGTTGCAGATACTGCCCCAGTGTCAGCATGTCGATGTTGTGCTCGCGCATGCGCTGCATCACTTCAATCACTTCTTCATCCGTTTCGCCCAGACCCAGCATCAGGCCGGACTTGGTCGGCACATCCGGCACCATTTGCTTGAAGCGTTCCAGCAGGTCCAGTGACCACTCAAAGTCAGAACCCGGACGGGCAGCACGATACAGGCGCGGCACGGTTTCCAGGTTGTGGTTGAATACATCCGGCGGAGTTGCAGCAGTGATTTCCAGTGCAATATCCATACGGCCACGATAATCCGGCACCAGCGTCTCAATCTGGATGCTGGGCGAAGAAGCCCGGATTTCACGTACACAGTCAGCAAAGTGCTGTGCGCCGCCATCACGCAGGTCGTCGCGGTCAACCGAAGTGATCACCACATATTTCAGACGCATGTCGGCAATGGCACGAGCCAGGTTGGCCGGTTCGTTTTCATCCAGCGGATTGGGACGGCCATGACCCACATCGCAGAACGGGCAACGGCGGGTACAAATATCACCCATGATCATGAAGGTGGCCGTACCGCTGGAGAAACACTCGCCAAGGTTCGGGCAGGAGGCTTCTTCACATACGCTATGCAGCTTGTGTTTGCGCAAGGTCTGCTTGATGCTCTCGACTTCCGGCGAGACCGGTACCCTGACACGAATCCAGTCCGGTTTGCGCAACACCTCGTCGGCTGGCACCACCTTGATCGGGATGCGTGCAAGCTTGTCGGCACCACGCAATTTGACACCGGTTTCTACAGCACTACGGCGAGTGGCCGCTGCAGGATCATTGCTCATGTCTGTCTATCTCACCTTCTGAAAATGGGTAGGTTGCATGTCCCAGTGCTGTCGCCAGGATTTCTGCCAGGCGACTGCCCACTGTTTTCACGTCAACACTGTCTGTGGTTTCATCAGCCAGCTGTGTCATGCGCAGCCCCTGATAACCACAGGGATTAATACGCCGGAACGGTTCCAGGTCCATGGCCACATTCAGGGCCAGACCATGAAATGAACAACCACGACGGATACGCAAGCCAAGTGAGGCAATTTTGGCATCGCCTACATATACACCTGGCGCATCAGCCTTGGCACAAGATGTCACATTATAGCCAGCCAGCAGTTCAATCAGGCTGTTTTCAATCAAGCTCACCAGATCACGCACGCCAATGCCCTGTCGGCGCACATCAATCAGGACATAAACGACCAGCTGACCTGGACCGTGATAGGTCACCTGCCCGCCACGATCCACCTGTACCACCGGAATATCGCCGGGAAACAGCAAATGCTCGGCTTTGCCAGCCTGCCCCTGAGTAAACACCGACGGATGCTCCAGCAGCCAGATCTCATCAGCAACCTCGGCGTTCCGCTGGTCGGTAAATTCCTGCATGGCATGCCAGGCCGGCTCATAATCAACCCGGCCCAGCCAGCGCACCTGCAATGGATGCTCCATTACAGCACCATGCGTACTTTGCCGGTTTGGCGCAGGGCTTCATTGAGTGCGTTCAGGTGTTCTTCACTTTGTGCGGTAATGCGTACGCGTACCGAACAAAAACGGCCATTGCTGCTCATTTGCTGATCGGCACTGGCCGGATCAAACTCCGGTGCGTGCTGACACACCACGTCCAGCACGGTTTGCACATAGTCGGCGCAATGATCGCCAATAATTTTTACCGGATACTGTTCGCAGGGGAACTCGATTTTCGGCTGATCCTGTGCTGTTGCGCTGATATCCGTTACATTCACTTGCATATCAGACACCTCAATTAAACAGGTTAAAGAAAAATAGACGCAAACCATCCCAGATGCGCTTGAAGAAGCCACCCTGCTCCACTTCGTTCAGGGCGACCAGATCGGCAGTATGCAGCAGTTCGCCATCCAGACGTACTTCAACCACGCCCAGCTTCTGGCCAGCCTGCACGGGTGCCACCACGGTACCCTGCAATACTGCCTCAGCAGTCATCTGCTCGGCTTTGCCACGCGGCACTACCAGCGACAGGTCTTCGGTTAGCCCAACGTCCACTTGCGCCTGCTTGCCTTTCCAGACTTGCTCGCTGGTCAGGGCAACACCCTGCTTGTAGAAAGTGCGGTTCTCGAAAAAACGGAAACCATAAGTCAGCAGCTTCTGGGTTTCGGCAGCACGACTGGCTTCATCACGGGCACCAAATACCACCGAAATCAGACGCATGTTGTCTCGCACCGCCGAAGCCACCAGACAATAGCCTGCTTCCTCGGTATGGCCGGTTTTCAGCCCGTCCACCGTGCTGTCACGCCACAACAACAGATTACGGTTCTGCTGGCGAATACCATTCCAGAGAAATTCTTTCTGTGCATAGATCGCGTAGTGCTCAGGGTCTTCCAGAATGATCGCCCGTGCCAGTCTGGCCATGTCATGAGCTGACGAATAATGACCTTCGTCCGGCAAACCGGTGGCATTACGAAACGAGCTGTTGCTCAGCTGCAAGCTGCGCGCCTGCTTGTTCATCATGTCAGCAAATGCTTCTTCACTGCCGGCAATGTATTCCGCTATGGCGACACTGGCATCGTTACCAGACTGAATGATGATGCCATGCAGCAGGTCATCCACCGATACCTGCTTGCCCACTTCAATAAACATTCGCGAACCGCCGGTGCGCCAGGCTTTCTCACTGATGGTCACCAGGTCCTGCTCACCAATCTGTCCATTGCGGATTTCCTTGGTGGCAATGTAGGCAGTCATCAGCTTGGTCAGGCTGGCTGGTGGCAGCGCTTCATCCGCATTGTGTTCAACCAGTACCTGTCCAGTTGCTGCATCCATCAATACATAGGACTTGGCAGCCAGTGGCGGCATGGCCGGAATCGCCGGTTGCATCGCTGTGACCGGGCCGGAAAAAACCACTACGGCAGTCAGCAGAGCACTGCTTGCCAGTTGTTTCAATTTGATCATTTTATTTACCAGTTCTTGAGCTCATATAAATACGGTGCAATCAGTCAATATTGACCAGAGTGGGATTGCCCAGGCCGGCCAGCTGAATGCGCTGACGTAAATCTTCCGCCAGCTGCATGTCCGACAATGGGCCAATTCGCACACGATGCAGCACCTGCTGCTCGCGTACTACCGAGCTGACCTTTACTCCCTCGACCGTCACACCACTGAGCTTGTCACTCAGCAGCTGCGCCGCATCCGGGTTGGCAAACGCCCCTACCTGCAAATACATGCCACGCGTTTCTGCCTGTGGATTAACCTCCAGCGGCAACAGCACACCTGCATGCTGCTGTACCGGTGGCACATACACTTCGGTAACAGTTTGTTGCACCGGTTCAGCCGGTGGCTGCCAGGAACCCATCACCGGAGGCTGCTGGCCACGCTCGGCCCACCACTGCTCGGGATTAATCCCCTCAACCTTGACTCGGGCCACGCCCTTTTCTGCATAGCCGAGCTTTTTAGCAGCAGCAAATGAAAGATCGATGATACGGTCGGAATAAAACGGTCCACGGTCATTGACCCGCAAAATCACACTGCGGTTATTGTCCAGGTTGGTGACCTTGACATAACTGGGCAACGGCAAGGTTTTGTGTGCTGCAGTCATGCCGTACAGGTCATAGGTTTCGCCATTGGCCGTATGCAAGCCGTGGAACTTGGTACCGTACCAGGAAGCGGTACCGGTTTCCTTATAACTGTGTGCACTCTGGATTGGGTAGTATTTTTTACCCAGCACCACATAAGGTGATGCTTTAACCGGACCATAGTGCGGCGTAGGCGTTGCATCCGGAATACCGGATACATCTTTGTCCCACCAGGGTGCGCCGTCATTTTTCGATTGTTTGTAAGCAGTGCTTGGAGCCGGCTTGGCCGTTGTCACCGGTTTTTTTGCCGGTTTGCTGCCACAACCATGCAGCATCAGCCCAGCAGCCAGCAGCAAGCTGCCTGCAAGCAGGCGGGTATGCGTCATTGTTTGTTTCCTTGATACTCGTGTTTCAGCGTTTTCGCCAGCTGGGTGACAGCCATGGCGTACATTTCGCTACGATTATAGCGGGTTATGGCCTGAAAGTTGGGCAATCCCAGCCAGTATTCAATCCCTTTCTCGCCTTCAAAACGAAACGCGGTGGCCTTGGTTTTGCTCGCAATTTTGCCATCCGGCCGCCAGCCCAGCGCTTTCAGTTCCTTGATGCTGTGCTTCGGGTCCAGCCCGCCCGTCAACACTGGCTCTGTGTTTTTACCTTTCCAGCTCGCTGGCAACACCACCTGTTGGCCCGGCTGCCAGCCATGCTCAATGAAGTAATTGGCAACACTGCCGATGGCATCCTCAGGATCGGTCCAGATGTTGATATGGCCATCACCGTTAAAGTCCACCGCGTAAGCGCGGAAGCTGCCCGGCATAAACTGTGGCAAGCCCATGGCTCCGGCATAAGAGCCTTTGAGACTGGCCGGATCTAACTGCTCTTCACGGGTCAGCAACAAAAACTGCTTAAGCTGACCACGAAAGAACGGCGCGCGAGGCGGATAGTCAAACGACAATGTAGACAGTGCATCCAGCACTGCATAGCGACCGGTATTGCCGCCGTAGAAGGTTTCTACGCCGATGATCGCAATAATGAATTCCGCTGGCACGCCATATTCCTGCTCTGCCCGGCTCAGTGCCGCTTCATTGTCAGCCCAAAACTCCAGCCCTTTATCGATACGCTGGCGAGTAAGAAAAATGGGGCGATATTCCTTCCAGGGCTTGACCCGTTCAGCCGGGCGGGAAATTGCATCCAGAATCTGTTGCTGCTTGTGCGCCTGGGCGAACACCTGTTGCAGGTGTTCATCGGTAAAACCGAATTCATCACGCATTTCCGCCATTAGCTCAAGTGCCAGCGGATGCTGCGCATAGTCAGCAGCCTGCGCGCCCGCAAGCATGCCTGCGGCAAGCAGCAAACTGGCCAACAATTTTTTTCCGGTTGCAAACACCATGGGGAACAAAACTCCTAAGTCTGGGCCATCCACTTGCGATGAGTATGAATGGCCATAAGAATGCCAAAACTGCATAACAGCGTCACAATCGAGGTGCCGCCATAACTGATAAACGGCAGGGGGACGCCGACCACCGGCAACAAACCACTAACCATGCCGATATTGACGAATACATAAACAAAAAATGTCAGGGTCAGCGAACCGGCCAGCAACTTGCCGAATACGGTCTGTGCATGCAGCGTGATATAAAGCGCACGAAACACCAGCAATAAATAGCCGAGCAGCAACAAACAGACTCCAACCAGACCAAACTCTTCTGCCAGCACGGCAATGATAAAGTCGGTGTGACTTTCCGGCAGAAAATCCAGATGCGACTGAGTGCCCAGCAGCCAGCCCTTGCCCAGCACTCCACCGGAGCCAATCGCCGCTTTGGACTGGATAATATTCCAGCCGCTGCCCAACGGATCGCTCTCGGGATTAAGAAAAGTTAATACCCGCTGTTTTTGATAGGAACGCATGAAAAAGTTCCACATGACAAAACCAGCCGGCACTACTGCTGCCAGTGCAGTCAGAATCCAGCGCCAACGCAATCCGCCCAAAAACAGCACAAACACACCTGACGCCAGCACCAGCAAGGCAGTGCCCAGATCCGGCTGACGGGCAATTAATAAAAACGGCACAGCCACCAGCATCAGACTGATCGCCAGATGTTTAAAACTGGGAGGCAAATTATAACGAGCCACATACCAGGCAATGGTCAGAGGCATGAAAATCTTCATCAGTTCAGCGGGTTGAAAGCGCATAACGCCGGGAATATTAATCCAGCGGGTGGCCCCCATTGCCTTGTGCCCCATTACCTCGACCACCACCAGCAAACCGACGCCTACCAGATAGGCAAGCGCAGCCCAGCGAGCCATAAAGCGTGGATCAATCTGCGCGATAACCAGCATCATGACCAAACCCACACCAAACGAACTGGCCTGCTTGAGCAGCATCGCTTCGCTTTTACTGCCTGCCGAATACAGGATGAAAATACCGCCTGCACCAAGCAATACCAGCAATAGCAACAGCCAGCCATCAATATGGACACGCTGCAGCCAGGAAACGCGCGCCTGAAAAACATCCCCCTGGCTCAGAGCCCGGTCAAATCCCCGATTCATTCTGCCGCCTCCTGTTTCCGGGCAGCTTCTGCCATGCGCGGCAACAACCAGGCATCCAGCACCGCCTTGGCCACCGGAGCTGCCACGCCAGAGCCTGACTCACCATTTTCGATCATCACTGCAACTGCTATCTCGGGCTTGTCCGCAGGAGCATAGGCAATAAACAAGGCATGGTCACGATGGCGCTCCTGCACTTTATTGCGGTCATACCTTTCTCCCTGCTTGATTGCGACCACCTGTGCAGTGCCGCTTTTGCCAGCAATACGATAAGCCGAATCCTTACCCGTGGCACGTGCCGTGCCGCGCTCTCCATGCATCACAGCCTCCATGGATTTGCGTACATGCTCCCAGTGAACCGGGTTGGCCAGCTTCAGATCCGGGCGCGGGTTTTCGTCCACCACCAGTTTACCGCCGACCACTCGTGCCAGATGCGGTCTGGCCCATTTGCCTCGAGACGCCACCAGCGCCGTCGCTTGCGCCAGCTGCAACGGTGTACTTTGCATATAGCCCTGCCCGATACCCAGAATCAGGGTTTCTCCCGGATACCAGGGCTGGCGATAACGGGTGCGCTTCCACTCACGCGATGGCATAAGGCCAGCACTTTCTTCAAACATGTCCAGCGCCACACGCTGGCCAAAGCCAAACCGGGTCATGTACTCGTGCATCCGGTCAACACCCAGCTTGTGGGCCAGATCATAGAAGTAAGTGTCATTGGAACGCGCCATGGCCAGTTCCAGCCCGACCCAGCCGTCACCATTGCGGTTCCAGTTACGATATTTATGACTGTTGTTGGGCAGCTGGTAAAAGCCGGGATCAAATATCCGCGTGGCCGGAGTGATCACCCCACTGTCCAAACCGGCCAGCAGCACCATTGGCTTGATGGTCGAGCCCGGCGGGTAAAGTCCGCGCAACACCCGGTTGTACAGTGGCTGATCAATCGAGTCACGCAGCTCGGCATAGGCCTTGAAGCCAATGCCGGTAACAAAGGGATTCGGGTCATAACTGGGCTCGCTGACCATCGCCAGCACTTCACCGGTGTTGGGATCAAGCGCGACAATCGCACCACGCCGTCCCGCCAGCGCAGTTTTCGCTGCCTGCTGCAGCTCGATATCCAGTGCCAGATATACATCCTGCCCGCTTTGCGGCTCGTCCCGCCTCAACACCCGCAATACCCGGCCCCGGGCATTGGTTTCGACTTCTTCATAACCGACCTTGCCATGCAGCTGGTCTTCGTAAAAACGTTCAACACCCAGCTTGCCGGTATGGTGGGTGCCGCTGTACTCAACCGGATCGAGACGCTTCAGGTCATCTTCGTTGATACGGCCTACATAACCAACGGTGTGGGCAAACTGCTCACGAAACGGGTAGTGGCGCACCATTTGTGCTTCAACTTCCACACCCGGCAGACGGTACTGGTTGACGGCAATACGGGCTATTTGCTCTTCACTCAGCTCAAACAACACCGGTACCGGCTCGAATGGTCGCCGCCCCTGCTGCACCCGCTTGGTGAAGGATTCAAGTTCTTCCTCGTCCAGTTCCAGCACTTCAATAATGTCGGCCAGCACCTGCCGCCAGTCACCCGCACGCTCACGGGTCAGGGTCAGGCTAAAGCTCGGACGGTTGTCGGCCAGCACCACACCGTTGCGGTCATAGATCAGGCCACGGGTGGGTGGTAACGACTGCACATGGATGCGGTTGTTTTCTGCCAGCGTAGAGTGATGTTCGTACTGCACCACCTGCAAGAAGTACATGCGTGCCACCAGCACTCCGGTCAACAGTAAAACAAAAACTGCTGTCACTATAAGTCGCTGACGGATCAGGCGCTGGTCGCGCTGATGGTCTTTAAGGCGGATTGCAGGCGGCATGAATTAACACTTATTTATGATATGGGTGACCACTTAGGATGGTGCAGGCACGATAAAGTTGCTCACCAACAACAATTCGTACCAGCGGATGCGGCAACGTTAGCGGCGACAACGACCACTGCTGCTCACTGCGCGCCTGTACTTGCGGAGCCAGCCCTTCCGGACCGCCAATCATCAGGTTGACCGTCCGGGCATCCAGCTTCCAGCGATCAAGTTCGCTGGCCAGTTGCTCCGAACTCCAGGCTTTACCGGTTACCTCAAGTGTCACAATGCGTTCGCCTGGTAACACCTTGGCCAGCATGGCATCACCTTCCTGCTCAATCAGGCGTTTGACATCGGCATTTTTCCTGCGCGTCACCAGCGGAATTTCCACCAGTTCAAGCTGAACATCAGAAGGCAGACGCTTGATGTACTCGCGCCAGCCCTCTTCAACCCAGCCCGGCATTTTGCTACCGACGGCAACCAGGCGAATACGCACTCAGATTACATCCTGGTTGCGGCTTTGCTCGGCACCCTGCCACAAACGTTCCAGATCATAGAAACTACGGGTTTCTTCCTGCATGACGTGGACAACCACCTCATCAAGATCAATCAGGGCCCACTCGCCCACGCTCAAGCCTTCATTACCCAGCGGCATTACGCCCACTTCCTTGGCTTTTTCAATCACCGCGTGCGCCAGCGCTTTAACGTGACGGCCAGAGGTACAGCTGGCAATCACCATATAATCGGTGACGCTGGTTTTCTCGCGCACATCAATTTGCAGAATATCCTTGCCCTTGCCTTCTTCCAGAACGGCCATCAGCGTTGTTACCAGTTGTTCGCTTTGCATAAATCTCACTTCATCAGGGTTCAGTTGACGGCCTGATACAGGCCATGTTGTTGCATGTAGTTGTAAACAGCATCCGGTACCAGATAACGGACACTGTTACCGGACGCCAGCGCCCGGCGAATTGCTGTGGCAGAGACCGGCAACGGAGTTTGTTGCAAGCGGGCAATGTATCCGCCCGGACCCTGCAGCTTGTCTGCTCCTGGCACCAGCCGCTCGCTCAATACCTGTTGCAGTTTGACCGGCACCTCAACTGGCATGTCTGGTCGTTGCAATACCAGCAGATGGCAATGGTCAAACAGTTCTTGCCAGCGATGCCAGCCCGGCAGTCCACAAAAGGCATCTTGCCCCAGAATGAAATACAGCTGCGTCGCTGCCGGCAGTTCACTGCGCAGAGATACCAGTGTATCAATGGTCCAGGACGGTCCCTCTCGGCGCAGCTCGCGATCATCCACTACCAGGCCAGGCACACCGGACACGGCCAATCTGACCATGTCCAGCCGCTGCTGTGCGCCCACCGTGGGCGTGGCGCGATGCGGCGGAACAGAACCGGGAATCAGGCGCACCTCGTCCAGCCCACAGGCTTCCAGCACTTCGATTGCGCTGCGTAAATGACCTATGTGTACTGGATCGAAAGTACCGCCCAACAGGCCGATTTTTTTAGCCACGAATGTGTCCGTCACCAAACACAACGTATTTCTCGCTGGTCAGGCCCAGCAAACCAACCGGTCCGCGTGCATGCAGCTTATCGGTAGAAATGCCAATTTCGGCACCCAGCCCGTACTCAAAGCCATCCGCAAAACGGGTTGAAGCATTGATCATCACCGAGCTGGAATCCACCTCGGTCAGAAAGCGCCGCGCCGTCGTGAAGTTTTCTGTAATGATGCTGTCGGTATGCTGCGAGCCGTGAGTATTGATATGGTCAATCGCCTCATCCAGCGAGTCGAGAATGCGTACTGCCAAAATCGGCGCATTGTACTCTTCATCCCAGTCCTGTTCGGTAGCAGGCTGCATCTGGTCGGCAAACTGCTCCAGACAACGCGGACAACCACGCAGTTCGACACCTTTGTCACGCAAGACAGCAACCAGCGGACGCAACACGGACTCGACCCGAGAGCTATGCACCAGCAGGGTTTCCATCGCGTTGCACGGAGCATAGCGCTGGGTTTTGGCGTTATCAGCAACACGAATCGCCTTGTCGGCATCGGCATCCTGATCCACATAGACATGACACACGCCATCCAGATGCTTGATTACCGGCACTCGGGCCTCGCGGGAAATACGCTCAATCAGCCCCTTGCCGCCACGCGGTACGATCACGTCCACATACTCGGGCATGGTGATCAGTGCACCGACAGCGGCACGGTCAGTAGTTTCCACCACTTGCACCGCTGTCGCCGGCAGGCCGACAGCTTCCAGACCACGGTCCAGACACTCGGCAATCGCGCGATTGGAATGAATGGCTTCGGAGCCACCACGCAAAATGGTAGCATTACCGGACTTCAGGCACAGGCTGGCGGCTTCGATGGTAACGTTGGGGCGTGACTCGTAAATAATACCGATCACACCCAGCGGCACACGCATCTTGCCCAGCTGAATGCCGGATGGCACATAGCGCATATCCTGAATTTCACCAATCGGGTCTGGCAGCGAAGCAACCTGACGCAAGCCTTCGATCATCTCGTCGATACGCGCCGGAGTCAGCTCCAGACGGTCCAGCATCGCATCATCCAGGCCATTGTCACGACCAGCAGCCATATCTTTGGCGTTGGCTTCCAGCAGACTGTCACGAGCTGCATCCAGTTCGGTTGCAGCTGCCAACAAGGCATTATTTTTTTTGGCGGTCGACGCACGGGCCAATACGCGAGAAGCTTCACGCGCTGCCTGACCCAGGCGCTGCATGTAAGCCAAAACATCATCAGTCATCGAAATCCCCACCCTGCACATGAGCAAATGCGTGATTATACCGGTCCATGACGGTAAACGCACCGCTGATCTTGCCCTAGCGCGCAGACAACCGGTTTCCGCACCGTGCGATTAAAGCAAGTCGTACAGGTTTTTCAGGATCAGCACCGAAGTGACGGTAATAAACAGCAAGCGCACAAAAGCGGTACCGCGACTCAGCGCCATGCGTGAACCGGCATAAGCACCGAGCATCATTGCCACTGCCATGATTGCTCCATAGACATAGTTGATACTGCCCAGCCACATGAACGTCAGCATCGCCGCCGTATTGCTGGTCAGGTTAAGCAATTTTGAGCTGCCGGCCGCACGTACAAAATCCATACCCAGAAGAAGCAGGGCCATGATCATGAACGAGCCGGTACCCGGACCAAAAAAGCCGTCATAAAACCCGAGTGCAATCACCAGCACATAGGCGATCAGCTTGCGTCTGGGAGTTGTCGCCACAGTTTCACGCAACTGACCGAGGTCTTTTTTCCACAAGCTGTATAGCAGCACGGCAACCAGCAGCACCACTACCAGCGGTTGCAAAATATCAGGAGAAATTTGATGAACGACGACGGCCCCGCTCACCGAGGCCAAAAACACCCAGGGCAACACCGGGAGCAGCAAACGCCAGTCCACTTTGCCAGCACGCATAAAGGTCAGCATGCTGGTCAGATTGCCGGTGGCCGCTGCAAGCTTGTTGGTGCCTATCGCCACAGCAGGGGGCAAGCCGACAGCCAGCAAGGCCGGGACAGTAATCAGCCCGCCACCGCCAACAATCGCATTGATGAACGCACCCAGAAAACCAAAACCGGTCAACATGACCACTGTATAAAAGTCAGGCACTTGCACCTCTACTGCAAACATTTGCGCCGGTGCAAGCCCGACCTGCCACAACCGCTGCGAGTCGATAATTATTGCAACAACAAAACTGGCCCCGCAACAGCAAGGCCAGCAGTTTCTCTCAACGGGTTACGGTTCAGGCAACTCGGCTGATCCGGTTATTTTTTGCCTTCCTGGCAGACGCAAGAGCGCAGCGCTTCGCTCAGCTGATCCACAACCAGCGCCCAGTCGGCATCAGCGCACAGCAGCTCACGCAGCAGCTCGACCTGCGAGCTGCTCCAAAACGGAGCCTCCAGAATATGGATGTGCTCGGGCAGCTCGTTTTCAAGCAAAAACCGGTCAATCCCTTCCTGGCTAGAATCCAGACCCAGTTGCAAAAACAGATTGGTCATACGGGGAGTTGCAGTAATCATGGCGTCACCCTCTGTTTGTCAGGTTACATTGACGGCAAGGCACCTGATACAGGGCACTTGCTCCTATCAATCACAAATTCATCATACGCCAGTTAACCGGGCCGGCCTATCCACTAAAGTTGTATCCGACGCATCTTTCGCGAAGAAATTCACGACACCGGCTCACACAAACCTCACCCCGGCTCTTCCTCAATCTGCAAGCGAGCGCTTTCAAAATCAAGGTGGCGCGGCTCAAGGCTCGGCATCTGTTTGTTAACCCTGGCCGACAACCGGGCAAAACGCTCAACCTTGCCATGCAGGCCCTGCTGTCCAGCCAGCGCAGTCACCGCACTATTGTAATGGGTGCTGACCGTGCCCAGCGTAGTGCCCAGTCGTGCCAGCCGCTCGGCCACGATGCACACCTGATTATAGATGTCACCGGCCCGATCGCTGATTTCTCGCGCCTCCTGCTGGCTATGCTCCACCATCCACAAATTGGAAACCGTGCGCAGCACCGGAATCAGTGTCGTATGTGACACCAGCACAACATTTTTGCGATAACCGTATTCATATAGCTCGCGGTCGTGCTTCAGCGCCTCGATAAAGGCTGGCTCGACCGGCATGAACATCAAGACAAAATTGGGACTGCCCAGTCCGGCCAGATTGCTGTAATCCTTGCTGGTCAGGTCATCAATATGTCGCCGCACCGCCTGCACATGCCCGACCAGTGCCTGCCGCTCCTGCTCCGGATTTTGCGCACTGACCAGCTGCTCGTAAGCATTCAGGGTCACTTTACTGTCAATGACAATATGCTTGCCGTCCGGCAATTTGATCAGATAGTCCGTTTGTTTCAATCGGCCTTCATCATCACGAAAACTGCTTTGCACCTCATAATGATCGCCCTCGACCAGACCGCTCATCTCCAGCGTGCGCCGTAACTGGGCCTCGCCCCAGGCGCCACGCTGCTGCGAATCACCTTTCAAAGCAGACACCAAGCTGCTGGCATCGGCACTCATTTGCAAACCGGCTTCCAGTACCTTGCGTATCTCTGCATTCAGGCTGGCATTGCCCTGCACCGCAGCATCATGCACTTCGTTGACCCGTTTCTGGAAACCTTCAATTTGTTGCCGAAACGGCATCAGCAAACTGTCAATTCCAGCCTGACTGGACTGGGCGAACCGCTGGCTCTTTTCATCAAAAATCCGGTTGGCCAGATTTTCAAATTCTTTTGCCAGCAACTGCCGACTGTCATTCAGCTGCTGCAGCTGCTCACGCAAACTTTCTTCCCTGATTTCCGCCCCGGTTTTCAGTTCGGCATGCTCGGCCGCCAACACCTGCTTCTGCTCCAGCAACTTTTGTTTATCACCTTGTTCCTGCTGCAATCGCTCCAGCAACTGGTCCGCCTGCTCCCGCAATGCCTGATAGCGAACCTGCAATACCTCATAGCGCTTTTCAGCCTCATGTTGCTGTAGCCAGTGCTGACGGGTTTCCTGACGCTGTAAATTTTGCTGCCGGTCTGCTTCTTCCAGCTCCAGATCCAGACGTTTGATTTCTGCCGCGGCAACTTCCAGCTGATGCTCCCGATTGTTGTCCTGGAGCCGGCTGTCTTGCAGCTGCGCCAACAAATGACGAATGCGTTGCGCCCGCCACCCGGCAGCAGCAAGTCCGGTCCCAGCAAAAATACCCAGCCCGCCCAATAGCAGCTGCCAGGCCTCAAGGGTCCATTGTGTCATCAACAAATTCTGTTCCTTGTTAAGCAGCTTGTCACCGGCTTTTGCCGGCAAATTCAACAGCGGTGACAGTGTAACCCCAGCCACGGGGTCACGCACCCGAGTTTTTGTTGGCGGGCAAGAACCGGCCAATGGCCACTAGCCATCGGCAGAATTGTCCAAAATAAAGTTTTACCAAAATACCCGTTTTGGAAAATGGCCGTCAAACCGATCACAGCAACACATATCTATTTGATTTAAAAAGGTTTAACAAACAATACGACCATTACCAGCACCTCCTAAGCTGTTTTGCTACTTGCCCAATCTGTTACCCCCATGCAATACGCTCCACACCCTGTTACAATTTCACGCCGTCCGCAGCACCCGTCCAGATTACCCCTGCTCAGGCACTGCACTCCCTTTGGCCAACCTGAAGAAGACTTCCATGCTACGAAAACTTTCCATGTTGCTTGCCGCAGCTCTGTTTTCAACACCTGTGTTTGCTAACGAACCTCAACATCTGGACGCCACTGCCACTCTTTGGGGCTATCTGGCGGTATTTGTGTTTGTCATTGCCTATCTGGTTGTGGTGGGTGAAGAAAAGCTGCAACTGCGCAAGTCCAAACCCATGCTGATTGGTGCGGGCCTGATCTGGGTTTTGGTGGGCATTGTCAGCCCTGACAATGCTGCGACCAAAAGCGCTTTCAGCACCAACTTCCTCGACTTTACCGAGCTGATGTTGTTCCTGCTGGTGGCGATGACCTACATTAACGCCATGGAAGAGCGCCGCACCTTTGATGCCCTGCGCTCATGGATGGTACAAAAAGGTTTTAGCTACCGCACTCTATTCTGGCTGACGGGTGTGATGGCCTTCTTCATTTCTCCGGTTGCCGACAACCTGACCACCTCCCTGCTGATGTGTGCCGTTGTCCTCAAGGTTGCCGAAGGCCAGGGCAAGTTCATCGCCATGTGCTGTATCAACATCGTAGTCGCCGCTAACGCTGGCGGTGCCTTCAGCCCGTTTGGCGACATCACTACGCTGATGGTATGGCAAGCCGGTCGTGTAGAGTTCCTTGAGTTCTTCGACCTGTTCCTGCCTTCAGTAGTGAACTTTGCCGTGCCTGCACTGATCATGAATTTCTTCATTCCTTCCGGCAAACCGGCCAGCGTCAGCGATAACGTGGTTCTGAAGCGTGGTGCGCGCCGCATTATGGTCCTATTCCTGCTGACCATTCTGACTGCTGTACTGGGTCACCAGTTCCTCGGCCTGCCGCCTGTATTCGGCATGATGGTCGGTCTGGGTTACCTGCAATTCTTCGGCTACTTCCTGCGTACTTCCCTGCCTGCGTCGCTGGAGAAAAAGCGCAAAACCGCCGAAGAGAAAAAAGACGAGGAAGCGCTCAAATATCTGGGTAGCGTTGTACCTTTTGACATTTTCAAGAACGTTGCCCGCTCAGAGTGGGACACCCTTCTATTCTTCTACGGCGTGGTCATGTGTGTAGGCGGTCTGGGTTACCTGGGTTACCTGCAACTGGTTTCTGCCGTGCTGTTTGATGATCTGGGTGCCACCTGGGCTGCCTTTGGTATCGGTATTATTTCTGCAGTAGTGGACAACATCCCGGTCATGTTCGCCGTACTGGAAATGAACCCTGCCATCAGCCACGGTCACTGGTTGCTGGTCACACTGGCTGCCGGTGTCGGCGGTAGCCTGCTGTCCGTGGGCTCCGCTGCCGGTGTTGCCCTGATGGGTGCTGCGCGTGGTCACTACACCTTCATGAGCCACCTGCGCTGGTTGCCTGCGATTTTTCTGGGCTACGTGGCCAGTATCCTGTGCCACCTGTGGCTGGGTGAAATTCTGGGTGTGTTCGATATCTACTGATCACACGCAGTAAGCTCTGCAACTAAAAAAGGGTGCCAAATCTGGCACCCTTTTTGTTATCGACTATTCCACTCAGGTTGACCTGCCAGCTCCGAAAGCTGGCGCGACTAGAACAAATCCGTCTGTTTCATTTCTACCACCACTGCCTGATCGGCTGACAAGACTTCCTCTCGCGCTTTGAGAACCCGCTGACGGCGCTGCTGGCACAAGCGGATCACTTCACGCTTTTGAGCCGGAGCCAGTTGCAGCCAATACAGACGCTCATCACGCGAGCGCAGGCAGCCCTTGCAATAGCCGCGATTATTCGACTCGCACACACCAATACAAGGACTGGGAATATCAAAAAACTCAAGCTGGTTCATAACTGCACCCAGAAACACTTTACCTTCATCCAATCCTGACCGGACTTGCCGACTGCCATTGTACCGCAGCTCTGCATCTGACGCGGCCTTGACTGTTGTCAAGCAAAACAGGAGAAATTTTGCGCTTGAAAAGGGCAGCCGGACTCCCGTATATTGCGCGCATCAAACAACACAAACACTGCATATAGTGTTTATCTGCTAAAAAGCAACTTTACATTTTCTTTTTCTTACGCTAGGCCCAAAGGTCAAAAGACGACAACCCTTGCCAGACGTGCATAGCATCGCCTGTTCCGGCTTGTGGTCCTGCGTGTTTACCCATAGGACACATATCTGATGACAGACTCCAGCCCTATCCTGGTCAACAAACGTGATGGCCGCCAAGAACCGATCGACCTGGACAAAATCCACCGCGTGCTTGACTGGGCCGCCATCGGTTTGAACAATGTCTCCGTCTCCCAGGTTGAGCTGAAGTCCCACATCCAGTTCTATAACGGCATCCGCACCAAGGACATCCACGAAACCATCATCAAGGCCGCTGCTGACCTGATTTCCGCCGAGACTCCGGATTATCAGTACATGGCTGCGCGACTGGCAATTTTCCACTTGCGCAAGATTGCCTATGGCGAGTTCGAGCCGCCGCACCTGTTTGACCATGTCAGCAAAATGACCGCAGATGGCCGTTATGACGAACACATCCTGCAGGACTATAGCCGCGAAGAATTTGATGCCCTCAACGAAGCCATCGACCATGGCCGCGACATGAACTTCTCCTACGCGGCGGTCAAGCAACTGGAAGGCAAATACCTGGTACAGAACCGCGTGACCGGCGAAGTATATGAGAGCCCGCAGATGCTCTACATGCTGATTGGCATGTGTCTGTTCAGCAACTACCCCAAAGCCACGCGGCTGGATTACATCGTACGTTTCTACGATGCCATTTCCCTGTTCAAGGTTTCCCTGCCCACCCCAATCATGGCCGGTGTGCGGACGCCTTCACGCCAGTTCAGTTCATGTGTACTGATCGAGTGTGGCGACAGTCTGGATTCAATCAACACCACCAGCAACGCCATCGTCAAATATGTGTCCCTGCGTGCCGGTATCGGCATCAACGCTGGCCGCATCCGTGCAGTCGGCAGCCCGATCCGTGGCGGCGAAGCCCAGCACACCGGCTGCATTCCATTCTTCAAACTGTTCCAGGCCGCAGTCAAGTCCTGCTCGCAGGGCGGTGTACGCGGCGGTGCTGCAACACTGTTTTACCCGCTGTGGCATCTGGAAGTAGAGTCCCTGCTGGTATTGAAAAACAACCGGGGTGTCGAAGAAAACCGTGTACGCCACATGGACTACGGTGTGCAAATTAACAAACTGATGTATCAACGCCTGATCAAGAGTGAAAACATCACCCTGTTCTCACCGCATGAAGTGCCCGGCCTGTATGAAGCCTTCTTTGCCGATCAGGACGAATTTGAGCGCCTGTATGTACAGTACGAACAGGACGAAAGCATTCGCAAGCGCAGCATTCCGGCGGTCGAACTGTTCTCGCTGATGATGCAGGAACGTGCCAGCACTGGCCGCATTTATATCCAGAACGTCGACCACTGCAACACGCACAGCCCGTTCGATCCAAAAGTTGCGCCGATTCGCCAGTCCAACCTGTGCCTGGAAATTGCCCTGCCAACCAGCCCGCTGGAAGACATCCACGATGCCGACAAGGAAATTGCCCTGTGCACCCTGTCCGCCTTCAACCTGGGTGCCATTGAAAGCCTGGACGAGCTGGAAGAAATGGCCGAACTGGCCGTACGCGCACTGGATTCGCTGCTGGATTACCAGGACTATCCGATTGCTGCCGCCAAAAACGCCTCCATGAAGCGACGCACTCTGGGTATTGGTGTCATCAACTATGCTTATTATCTGGCCAAAAATGGCGTCAAATACTCTGATGGCTCTGCCAACGCGCTAACCCACCGCACCTTTGAGGCAATCCAGTATTACCTGCTGAAAGCTTCCAGCAAGCTGGCCCGTGAGTTCGGTGCCTGCCCCGGCTTCAATGAAACCACTTACGCACAAGGCATCCTGCCAATCGATACCTACAAAAAGGATCTGGACGCAATCGTGCAGGAGCCGCTGCACCTGGACTGGGAAGCCCTGCGTAACGAAATTGTCGAACACGGCCTGCGTAACTCGACCCTGAGCTCACTGATGCCTTCGGAAACCTCCAGCCAGATTTCCAACGCCACCAACGGTATCGAGCCGCCACGCGGTCTGGTTTCAGTCAAGCAATCCAAAGACGGCATCCTCAAGCAGGTGGTGCCGGATTACGAAAACCTGAAAGACCAGTACGAACTGCTGTGGAACATGCCGAACAACGAAGGCTATCTGCATCTGGTCGGCATTATGCAGAAGTTTGTTGATCAGGCGATTTCGGCCAACACCAACTATGACCCACAACGTTTTGACGGTGGTCGCGTGCCCATGCGCCAGCTGCTCAAAGACCTGCTGACGGCCTACAAATTCGGCCTGAAGACCCTGTACTACCAGAACACCCGCGACGGTGCGGAAGACATTCAAAGCGACATGGACGACGGCTGTGCCGGCGGCGCATGCAAGATTTAATCGGAGACCGGAATGAAATACAGTACATTTTGCCAGACTGACAACGACCAGCTACAAGAGCCGATGTTTTTCGGCCAGCCGGTCAACGTTGCCCGTTATGACCAGCAAAAATATCCGATCTTTGAAAAACTGATCGAAAAACAGCTGTCGTTTTTCTGGCGTCCAGAAGAAGTGGATGTCACTCAGGATCGCATTGACTATCAGGGCCTGCCCGAGCATGAAAAACATATTTTCATCAGCAACCTGAAATACCAGACACTGCTCGACTCAATTCAGGGCCGCAGCCCCAACGTGGCATTTTTGCCACTGGTGTCCATCCCCGAGCTGGAAACCTGGATCGAGACCTGGTCTTTTTCCGAGACCATCCACTCGCGCTCATACACCCACATTATCCGTAACATCGTCAATGATCCTGCGGTAGTGTTCGATGACATCGTACGCAACGAGCACATCATCGAGCGTGCCGGTGATATTTCCAAGTATTACGATGCACTGATTCACGACACCCTGATCTACCTGAAACTGGGCGAAGGCAAGCACGAACTCAAGGGTACAACCTACGATATCAACATGTTCGAGCTCAAGCGCAAGATGTATCTGTGCATGATGAGCGTCAACGTGCTGGAAGCGATCCGCTTCTATGTCAGCTTTGCCTGTTCATTTGCCTTTGCCGAGCGCCGCCTGATGGAAGGCAACGCGAAAATCATCCGCTTGATTGCCCGTGATGAAGCGCTGCACCTGACCGGCACCCAGCACATCATCAATATCATGCAAAACGGCCAGGATGACCCGGAAATGGCCGAAGTGGCCAAGTCTTGTTACGAAGAAAGCGTCGAGATTTTCCGCCACGCCGCCCAGCAAGAAAAAGAGTGGGCCAAATACCTGTTCAAGGACGGTTCGATGATCGGCCTGAACTATGACATTCTCAGCCAGTACGTTGAGTACATCACCAACCTGCGCATGATCGCAGTCGGTCTGGAGCCGATCTTCAAAAATGCCAGCCAGAACCCGATCCCCTGGATCAACGCATGGCTGGTCTCTGACAACGTGCAGGTAGCACCGCAGGAAGTCGAAGTCAGTTCCTATCTGGTCGGCCAGATTGATGCTTCGGTTTCGGTTGATGACCTGGGTGAATTTGAGCTGTGACAACCAGCGTACAAATCATGACGGAAGACATGGTGTTCGAGCTGGCTGAAAATGAAAGCCTGCTCGATGCACTGGAGCGTACCGGTCATCACGTCGAATATCAGTGCCGCAGTGGCTATTGCGGCGCGTGCCGCATCCCGCTGCAAGCTGGTAGTGTGGATTATCCACGTCCGCCACTGGCGTTGATTCGTCGTGGCGAAATCCTGCCTTGCTGCTGCACGGTTAACGAACCGCTCACTCTTAAAGTCCACCTACGCAGCAAAAAACTGGCCGGCTAGTTCTGCCTTCTGTGCAACAGCCTGCTTTTTACCGGTACCAGCGCGGACCCAAAGCCTGAACAGGTGAATTAACCTGCTGCTTCTTCCTTCGCCAGCTGCTCGGCCTGCCTACTGCTCTCCAGCCAGTCACGCCAGGACTGCACACGCTTGCGCGAAGCCCCAGCGCGCTGTGCCGAATTCAAGGCCTGCTCAGACAGTGTCCAGTTTTGTTCCTGCATGGCCAGCTGGGCCAGAATCAGCCAGTGCTCCGCCTTGCCGCCCTGCTCGGCCAGTTGTCGATACACCCCAATCGCTTTGTCACGCTCGCGTGCTTGCCAATACAGCTGTGCCAGAGCTTCCTGTTGCTTGGCATTGTTGGATAAACGACCAGCAGCAATCAGCTGTTGCAACAGCTTTGCGCCCTGCCAGGGCTGGTCCGCCGCTGTGGCCAGCGCCAGCATTTGTTGCAGCTCTTGCGTATTCATCGCCAGCCCTTTGGCATAAGCAGTCCGCAAGGTGGCGAACGCCTGCGCCGAATTGCCAGCAGCCTGCTGCAAGCCTGCCAGCTGCTTCCAGTGAGCAAAAGAGTCCGGGTTGCGCTTGAGCAGTCGCTGCTGCCACTGTGCAGCTTTGCCATATTGTTTCAGGCCAGCATTCGCCGCCACCATAAACTGTAGCCACTCGTCACTGATTTGCGCCTGCTTGGCCAGATAACGCTCGGCCAACGGTAACGCCTGATCATAACGACCCTGCGTTTGCCAGGCCTGAATACTTAACTGCAACACTTCGTCAGTTTGAGGCAGGTCTTTTAGTGCAGCCAATACTTTGGCGGGTTGTTGTAATTGCAAGTACAGCTTGCCGAGATTGAGGCCATCTTCCTGGCGTTCTTCCGTCGTCAACTGGCCACTGTCCAGCGCTTGTTGCAAATAGCCAGCGGCCTGCTTTGTCTGCCCAGACTGCCAGGCCAGATAGGCTTTATTACGCAAAATCAATGCTTCGGCAAAGCTGCCTTTTTCTGCCCGCAAAGCCTCCAGCAGCTGTAATCCCTTGGCACTGTCGCCTTTGGTCTGGGCAGCCTGCGCTTGCTGCAGGGCTATCAATATAGCAGGTTCAACCGTCTGTGCAGACAGCAAGCCACAATACATGCAGCCCAGCAATACCAACCAGCGCTTCATCCGCTATCTCCCCTGCGTCAGACGAAATTCGAGTGTTTTCACCGCTTCACGCTCTACCGTCTGACCATTCTCGGTACGCGGAGCAAAACGCCAGCGGGCGGCTGCACGCCGCGCCGAACGGTCAAACACATTGGCTGGCGAGGACTCGACCACACGAATATTTTCCACCCGGCCCTGAGCCGTGATGGTAAAAGCCAGTTTGACGTGCCCTTCAATGCCGCGGCGACGTGCCTGATCCGGGTATTCCGGCAACACTTCATTCAGCGGTACCACTTCCGAATCAATACCCGATGGGCCGGGGACGGAAGCAGCAGGGGCACTGACCGCAGGTGCCGGGCTGGCTTTGGCAGCCGTCACGCCAGACAGGCTCGGCATCGCCGCGGCCTGAATACTGACCGCCGCCGGTAAATTTGGCAGGCTGACATCCAGCTTGACCGTCGGTGCCTGCATCGCTTGTGGAGCTGGCGGCGTTTGCGGACTGGGCGGCTGTACCTGATCAGGCGGTGGCTCGGGTGCCTTGAGGCGGCTGCGTGAACGACTGTCAGCGCTGTCCCGGCTCATCGGAATAAAATGTCCAATTTGCACCGGTTTGCTTTCAACTCTAGCCTTGGGTGGCGATACCATCCACAAAATCATCACAAAACTGGCCAGCACGGCCAACATAGCGACAAAGAGCGATACTAGCCAACGCAGCATCAGTTCGACTCCGTCGAGGCCGCCAGTGCCACATCTGCCACACCTGCCAGCCGTGCCTGGTCCATCACCTGTACCACCAGCCCTGTGCGGGCATCCTGATCGGCCTGCACCACAACAATGCCATCGGGCTGCTCTTGTCGTAAACGCTCGACGTGAGCACGCACGGTGCGTACATCGACTGCCTGCTTGTCCAGCCAGACCTGTCCGTCCGCTGTTACCGCAATCAGGATATTGCCTTTTTCCTGGCTGCTGGCAGTGTCAGCCTGCGGTCGGTTGACCTCAACGCCGGACTCTTTGATAAACGAGCTGGTGACAATAAAAAAGATCAGCATGATAAATACCACATCCAGCATCGGAGTCAGGTCAATCCCTGGCTCTTCCTCGCTGCTGTAGCTGTAACGACGCATTCTCATCCGGATTTATCCTTTATTCATGCCGTAGCTGGTCAGACAGCCGGGCCAAAGCTTGGCGCGCATTACGTTCAAGATGGGCGAGACTGAACAGGCCGCCAATCGCCAAAACCATACCAGCCAGAGTGGGCAAAGTGGCCTGCCAGACACCGGCAGCCATCGCACGCGGGTTACCCGTACCACTGACGGCCAACACATCAAATACGGCAACCATGCCGGTGACCGTGCCCAGCAAACCCAATAGTGGAAATAACGCCACCAGTGCCTTGATCACGGTCAGCGGCGTCAATAACTGCTCGTCAGCCTGTGCAATCCAGGCCGCGCGCACGGAACGGGGCCAGCCTTTGCTGCTGGTATCACTGCACAGCAGTGCCCAGGCCTGCTTGCGCTCAACTGCCCAGCCCGGAAACCGCCAGCGCATATACCAGAGCCGCTCCAGCACCAGCGTCCAGAACATCACACAGAGGCCTGCCAGTAACCACATCACCATGCCGCCCGCCCCCATCAGGTCGAGCAAGGCATGGCTGCTGTCTACCAGCCAGATTTGCAGGCTTTGCCAGTCCATGGATCAATCGTCCCTGGCGGACATGTGCAGTGCCAGCAAACCCACGCACTGCTGCTCCAGCAAACGAATCACACCTTTGCTGCGCGCCACCACAATGCTGTGCAAAAACAACAGGGGAATGGCGACAACCAGTCCCTGCACCGTGGTCACCAGAGCCTGTGAAATACCATCAGCCATCAGGCGTGAATCACCGCCACCGCTTTGTGTAATGGCCTGAAACGTAATGATCATGCCGGTTACCGTACCCAGCAGTCCCAGCAACGGAGCCACTGCGGCCAACAGCTTAAGCAACCCCTGTCCGCGTTCCAGCCGGGGAACTTCCTGCATCACCGCTTCATCCAGCTTCAATTCCAGCGTATCCAGGTCAGACAGCTGCGGCTCCGGCCCCAGCACGCCCAGCACACGGCCCAGCGGATTGTTGTTTTCCGGACTGGACAAGTTGCGCATCTGGCGACGAATGCTGCCGATGACGGCTTGCAACTCAATCATGCGCCACAGCGCCAGTAAAAAGCCGAGCACACCCAGTGTAATGATGACCCAGCCAACCACGCCGCCCTGCTTGACCCGATCCATAAAGGTCGGGTGCTGTTGCAGCTGTTCCAGCAGACTGCCGCGTGTCGGATCCAGCGTAATGCTGGCCAGTGCATTTTGGCTGTTTTTCCAGTCCTGCACCTTGGCAAAACCACCCGGTTGCCGGATCAGCTCACGCAAGCGTTCCTCTCCGGCCACATAGGACAAAAATGCCTGTTCACCATAGGCGGAAAACGGACCAATACGGGTCACTTGCTGTTCAACCTGTTCGCCACTGGGCAATATCACGGGTGCATTGAAACGGCTGACCTGACCGGTAGCAGACATATCATCCAGCAGATGCAACCATAACTGCTCAATTTCATCAGCAGTTGGCAGCTTGCGGCTGTTGGCAAAACGTTCCAGTTCGGCAATACGCTGCGGTTTTTCCACATTCAGCAGCGAACCTTGCCATTGCCCGGCAATATCGCCGGCACTCTGGCGCAGTACGGCAAACAGCTGGCCCAGCTCGCCCATGCGCTCGTTGAGTTGTTGCTCTTGCTCGGCCAGTAGTTGTTCTTGCTCTTCAAATCGGGATTTAAGTGCTGCAGCTTCACGTTCGGCTTTGCGTAATACTGCCTGTGCTTCGTCATAACGACGTTGCTGCTGCGCCTTGTCCTGTACAAACTGTTGCTCGCGCTGTTGCATCTGTTGCTGCTCGCTGGTTTTTTCCTGACGAATGCGCTCCAGCAACTCGCTCGGCGACACTGGCGCTGCCAGCGCAGATCCCGCCCACAATGCAACAATCAATCCTGTCCAATATTTCACTGCTGTGCCTCCAGTGCCAGAGTCTTCACCGGCAGCTGCAGCCAGTCAGCTGCTTGCTGTTGTCGTGCCACCGCAATCGCATGCGTCACCGGCCTGCGGGCGCTGCCTTCCAGCACCTGCCATTCACGAGCCTGTGGATTCCACCAGCCGGTCTCATGAGCATCGGGGGTCTGGTAATACAGCATCACGCGGCCAATACGCAAAAAATCTACGCTCAATGCCTGACCATCGCGCTGCAAGTTGTCGCGCCAGGCTTCCAGCGTATAGCCGTAATCGCTTTCAATCTGGTATGCCTCAAGGATGCGGCGATATTTTTCCGCCAGACTGACATCTGCACGGGGCAGCAGCTCTTGCAGGCTTTCCAGCCGGTCAGCACGCTCATGCGGTAAAAATGGCACATCAGCGGCAATAAACTCGGTCAGTACATCCAGCATACGCTGCATCTGCGGGGCTACGCTGGCTTCGGTTTGTTCGAGATCATTCAGCTGCTGCTCATAACCGGCCAACTCTTTTGCTTGTGCTTCGACCAGTTCGTGCATTTGCCGGTTGTAGCGTTCCAGGTTGGCAGCCTGAATAATCGCAGCACGATAACCATCCAGCATTTGCTGGGTGTTATCGTCAAGATTTTCAATTTTATGCTGGGAAACCTGTGCCGCCTGGCTGTGCGCTGCGCTTTCAGAAAGTGCCTGATCGAGCGTGTCAGCCACTACCAGACCACTGCCCAGAACTATTGCCAAGGTCGAATAGCGTGCTGCATTCAATACCATGATATGAAGTCCATTCTATGTCTTTTCAAAATGATAACGATTATCATCTAGCCCGTTTTTAGAGTCAAGCCAAAGTCGACAATTCCCTGATTTTAATCATATTCGCCACCTGCGCTGTGTCACCGACTACTCGATAGCATCTACGCCCAACTCCTGCAGGCGCACCAGGAACTGCGCTTCATCCAGCACGGTGATACCCAGCTCTTGCGCCCGGGTCAGCTTGGAACCGGCGGCTTCACCAGCGACAACCACACTGGTGCGGGCAGAGACCGAGCCAGCCACTTTGGCACCCAATGCTTCCAGCTGTTTTTTTGCCTCGCCCCGGGTCAGCTGGCTCAAGGTGCCGGTCAGTACCCAGGTTTGCCCTTCCAGCGGAGCCTGTTCGGTTTCTGCCGCTTCGCAACTCCAGTGCAAACCAAACTCCAGCAATTGCTGTTCAGCAACGCGCACCGTTTCCAGTTTTTTTTCGTCCTGCAAAAACTCACGCAGGGAACGGGCGGCTTTTTCCGGCAAGCGCGGCACCATGCTCAAACTGAGCCAGTCTGCGGCCAGCAAGGCTTCCAGAGAACCAAAATGATCAGCCAGACGCTGTGCACCCGTGCGGGCAATGCCGCTGACCTGCCACTGCTCGACAAAAGCAGCCAGACTGATCGAGCCTCGCAATCCGGCGGCCACTTCGCCCTCACCTTGCAACTCAAGACCACAGGACAAGAGATCCCTTACTACCGAACTATTATGTGCATCCTGAAAGAAGTTGTGGATTTCATGCGCCATTTCAGCTCCCACATCCGGCAACCACACCAGGGTTTGCGGTAAAGCGCGACTGATGTTATCCAGCGAGCCCAGCGAACGGGCCAGAGTTTTCGCGGTTTCTTCACCGACATCGGGAATGCCCAGAGCGAACAGAAAACGTGCCAGCTCCGGCTGCTTGCTGGCAGCAATGGCTTCCAGCAGGTTTTGGGTGGACAGCTCGGCAAAGCCTTCCAGACCGATCACTTGTTCATGCGTCAGGCGATACAGGTCAGCCGGCGACTGCACCAGCTTTCGCTCAACCAGCTGATCAAGAATTTTTTCACCCAGACCGTCAATTTCCATTGCTTTGCGCGACACAAAATGTAGCAACGCCTGTTTCAACTGGGCCGGACAACTCAAGCGGCCCACACAGCGCCAAATGGCACCTTCGCTGATTACTTCCCTGCCCTTGCTGCGCCGTATCAGCCGGGTGCGTTCAACATCAGCTCCGCACTCCGGGCAGGCATGCGGCATGCTGACGGCCTGTGCATCAGCCGGTCGCCGTGCCAGTACCACTTCGGTCACTTTTGGAATCACGTCACCAGCGCGGCGTACAATCACACTGTCACCGACCATCAGGCCAAGACGCTCAATCTCGTCCATATTGTGCAAGGTCGCATTGGAGACCGTAACGCCACCGACCTGTACCGGCTGTAAACGCGCCACTGGGGTAATGGCACCGGTACGGCCTACCTGAAACTCAACCGCCTGCAATACAGTGATTTCTTCCCGCGCCGGAAACTTGTAAGCAATCGCCCAGCGCGGCTCGCGGGCACGAAAACCCAGCTCCTCCTGCACTGCAACGGAATTGACCTTGAATACCACGCCGTCAATTTCATAGGGCAACTGATCGCGACGTTCGCCAATGTCCTGATAATAATCCAGACAACCCTGTACACCCTGCATCACACGCATTTCCGGGCTGACCGGAATGCCCCAGCGTTTCAGTTGTTGCAATGCTGCACTGTGCGTATCGGCCAGCTCATTATTGACGCTGCCATAACTGCAAAACTCCAGCGGCCGGGTGGCAGTAATACGGGCGTCCAGTTGCCGTAAGCTACCGGCAGCAGCGTTACGCGGGTTGGCAAAAGGCTTGCCGCCTTCGTTGAGGAGACGCTCATTCATGGCCTCAAAACTGGCCAACGGCATGTAAACTTCGCCGCGCACTTCCAGTTCGTCCGGCCAGCCTGCTCCCTGCAAACGCAGCGGTACATTACGAATGGTGCGTACGTTATGGGTGATGTCTTCACCTGTGTTGCCATCTCCCCGGGTTGCAGCCTGCACCAGCACACCGTTGCGGTACAGGATACTGACGGCCAGACCATCAAGCTTGGGCTCACAGCAAAATTCGGTCTGCGTTTCGCCACCAAACAGGTCACCCATGCCGCTCTGTGCATCCGCCTGTTGCGTGCGCTGGGCAAACGCCTGCATGTCGGCTTCAGTAAAAGCATTGCCCAAACTGAGCATCGGCACGGCATGGCGAATCTGGCTAAAACCAGCCAACGGCTCGCCGGAAACCCGCTGGGTCGGGGAGTCAGCACTGATCAGTTCAGGGTGCTCTTGTTCCAGTTGCTTTAACTGAGCAAACAGGCGGTCGTATTCGGCATCCGGTACGGTGGACTGATCCAGCACATAGTACTGGTAATCATACTCACGGATTTGACTACGCAAATGATCAAGCTGTTGGGATATAGGATCTGTTGAAGTCATGGGTCAGTCTTTTAATTTTGTCTGGGGATATTGCTTGCAATGGAACACAAGCTAGGCAGGCACACTGCCAGTACAGCAGACCGTCAAAAAGGTCGAGAACAGCCTTACTTGTTTTCAGGTGTCGCGCAAATTATGCACCTGCCGCAAATTTTGTGCATAAGGCGGTTAGCACGCTCTGGTTTTTCAAGCCTATTTCCGGCTGGCAGTGAATATCAGAAAGGCTTTCAGAGCAAATGAATAACATATTCCGCAACCGCTCTGGTGCGCCCTCTTGTCACACCAGCCAGCTGTAACCTGTGACTGTTACAGCTTTAGCCACAAAAAAACCGCTGTACATCTGCATGCACAGCGGCTGTTGCCCTGGCTGCTAGTGGCAAGCCCGGATCAGTATTTAAGGCGCAGCTGACGACGCTCAAAGTCGAGGACACGCTGACGGTAATGCTCAATGGTCTGGCCGGTCAGGTCGCTGCGGCTGTCATCTTTCAGCTCGCCACCCAGCTCGCTGGCCAGTTTGCGGGCCGCGGCCAGCATCAGCTCGAATGCCTGCTTGGGCTGCCTCGGACCCGGCAAGCTCATAAAGAAGCACAGCGAACGAGTACTGAAGCCTTCCAGGTTATCGAGATCAAATATGCCCGGATTCAATGCGTTGGCCATGGAAAACAGTTTGTCACCGGTATCGCTCGTGGCTTCATGGCGGTGGAAAATATCCATGTCACCAAAACGCATGCCGCTTTCCAACACTGACTGCAACAGGTCAGGACCACGGAAACCGTCCGGAGACAGAGATTCGACATAAATAATGAAAATATCGCTGATTTCTTCAGCTTCTACCGCTGACTCTTGCGGTGCAGCCACTGCTGCCGCAGGCGCAATGACTTCCGGTTCGTCCAGTTCATCAGCCAGCGGTTCGTTGTCAAAATGAACGGGCTTCATAGACTCGAACACTTCCGGCTCAATCGACATGTCCGGTTCATCGCTACCCAATACAGGCTCTTTTTGTTGTGCAACCCGGGCCGGGCCGACGATTTCGGAGTTTTCCGGTTCTTCACTAAACTGGCTGATCAGTTTGCGGTCCAGCTTGAACTTGAGTGTGCTACGCCCCAGATAGCGGCGGAAGCCGTCAGCGACAATCGCCAGAATGATCACAACGCCAACAATCACCAACCATTCGCGCAATCCAATATCCATAAGCTGTAAACCACCCACTCACACTAAAAATGATAACAAACAAAAAACACTATAAAACAGGCGTAAACTACCACGAATGCGGCTTTTCATAAACCTGTCAGAACCCGTTTAAACGAGTTTGTTGCATAAAAACGGGAATTCTAACAAAAATCAGCCATGTCGGGCGTATCCATTAGCCCGCTTTTCATGATTATCATTGCTCGGCCAAAGCCACTGCCTCGTCCAGATTGACTGACACCAGCCGCGAACAGCCCGGCTCCTGCATGGTGACCCCAAGCATTTGCTCGGCCATTTCCATCGCAATTTTGTTGTGGGTGATGTAAATAAACTGCACGTGCTCCGACATTTCCTTGACCAGTCGTGCATAACGACCAACGTTGGCGTCATCCAGCGGCGCATCAACCTCGTCGAGCATACAGAAAGGTGCCGGATTGAGCTGAAAAATGGCAAATACCAGCGCCAGCGCAGTCAACGCTTTTTCACCGCCTGACAACAAATGAATGGTGCTGTTTTTCTTGCCGGGCGGACGCGCCATGATTGCCACGCCGGTATCCAGTAGGTCTTCGCCGGTCAGCTCCAGCCAGGCCAACCCGCCGCCAAACACTTTGGGAAACAAGGTTTGCAGACCCTGATTAACCTGCTCAAACGTATCCTTGAAGCGCTGTCGGGTTTCACGGTCAATCTTGCGGATGACATTTTCCAGCGTGGCCAGTGCTTCTTCCAGATCATCATTTTGTGCATCCAGAAAGTTTTTGCGCTCTGATTGCTGACGATACTCATCTATCGCAGCAAGGTTGATCGCACCTAGCCGCTGCACCTGACTGCCCAGCTGCTCGAGCTGGATTTGCCAGGCATCTGCCGTAGCGCCTGCCGGCAAGCCCAGCAGTTCCATCTGCACATCCTTGCCTGCCTGCTGTAACTGTTCCTCCAGCCCGTCCCGCTGCACCCTGAGGGTATGCCAGTTCAGGCGCAGCTTTTCAGCATCAGCCCGAATTTGTTCGGCTTGCTGGCTGGCTTCGTGACGTTGCCTGTCCATCTGGCGCAACTGGTTATCCAACTCCTCCAGTGCCAGCCGCTCGCAGCGCAGCTCATCGTCCACAGCCAGACGCTGTTGCAGCTGTTCTTCCAGCTTCGCCTGTAGCAGTTCGATAGGCGACTCGCCCTCGGCCAGACCCAATGCCAGCTGCTCATGACGCTGGCTGGTCCGCTCAATTTGCTGCTGCAAGCGCGCCAATGCCTGTGCGGTGGCTTCGCGCTGCGTCGTTAGCTTGCCGTGCTGCAAGCTGAGTTCCTGCCAGCGCTGTTGCTGCTGTTGCGCCAGACCGCGCGACTGCTCGTACTGCTGGCGTAATCCGGCCTGACGCTGTTGTAATTGCTCGCTACTGGCCTCACTTAGCTGCACCGCCTCTTCCGCTTCTTCTTGCTGCAATTGAAGCTCGGCTTGCTGCTCCTGCTCAAGTGCCTGTTGCTCCTGCAACTCCTGCAACTGCACACGACCCTGCTCAAGCCTTTGTTGCAACTGTTCGCTACGGGCCTGCTCGGCAGCCAGCCGACTCTGCAGCCCAGCCAAGTCAGCCTGTTCCCGCTGCTCCTGCTCACGCAATTGCCGACTGGTCTGCTGCAAGTCGCTGCGTTGTTGTATGCAAGTTTGATGTTGCTGTTCTTGTCCGGCCAGTTCGTGTTCCAGCTCTTTATGTTCGGCTGTCAGCTGCTCCAACAATTGCGCTCGCTGCAACAGACCCTGTTGCTGATCGCCACCACGTTGCAAGCGAAAAAAATCATGCCCCAGCCAGCAACCATCTGCAGTGATCAGGCTTTGCTGTGCAGACAATTGCGGCAACAACTGCAGTGCTTCTGTCAGACTTGCAACCACACGGACCGAAGCCAACCAGGGCGACAAATCAATCCGGGACACGCGTACTTTTTCCAACAGCGAATCCTGTACTGGCATAACCGGCTGACCGCTTTTAACCAAACGCAAATTGCCCTCAACCAGCCCTGAACAATCAGCCGGCCAGCTATCGACACAAAGCGCCTGTACATCGGCAGCCAGTACAGTTTCCACCGCCAGCTCCCAGCCGGACTCGACCTGCAATCCCTCCAGCAAACGGGGCGCAGCCTCCAGTCCTTGTGCCTGCAGCCAGGGTTGCAAAACATCATTTTTTTGCAACGCCTGCTCCTGTAAAGCCTGCAAGGCACTCAACTGGCCCTGCACCTGATGCACGCGGGAATGGCCTGCGTTAAGTTGCTGCTGTAGCTGCTGCTCCTGTTCCTGCAAACGCAATAACTGCTCTTGCTGTTCTTCCTGTTGTAGTTGCAGCTCTTGCAATTGCTCCTGCAAGAGTGCCTGCTCTTCTTGCAGCGCCAGCACGTCCGTATTGCCCAGGTCGGCCTGCAGTTCGTCCTGCTCGGCAGTCAGGCGCTGGATGCGCTGCACCAGCTGTTGGCCGCTGTTACATAATTGTTGCAATTGCAGGCGCACCCGCTGCAGTTCTTCGCGTGGACGCTGGTTATCCAGACTGGCGCGCTGCCATTGTTCTTGCCATTGTTGCCAGGCTTCTTCCGCCTGTAACAACTGTGCCTGGGCGAGCTCCTGCTGCTCTTCGGCCAGCAACAACTGCTCTTGCAGCAGCGCATCCTGCTCGTCCAGCTGCGCCAGCTGATCACGATCCTGCGCCAAATGATTTTCAGTTTCCTCGCGTTGGCGTTCGGCGTCACGCAAGTCATCCTGCAATTGCTGCAAGCGTTGCCGCGCATGCTGGATGCCTTGTTCACTGCGGGCAATTTCTGCCCCGATCAGATAAAACTGTGCCTGCACCCGATTGAAACTTTCAGTACGCTCATGGTGCAGGTCCCGCAGCTGTTCGGTACGGGCATCGGCCTGATATTGCAGATGAATTTGCGCCTGTAAACCGGTTTCACGCTCATCCAGCAGTTGCTGCACCTGACTTGCCTGCTCGTCCAGCGCCTGCCAGCGCATGGCGGTCAGCTGGGTTTCAAAACGCTGACTGTGTTCGCGCAACTCCTGATAACGCTCGGCGGCCTGCGCCTGACGCTGTAAACGATCCAGCTGACGCCCCAGTTCTTCGCGCAAATCACTGAGACGGGCCAGGTTGTCCTGAGTGCGCCGCATGCGGTTTTCAGTCTCGCGGCGACGCTCCTTGTATTTGGAAATACCTGCAGCTTCTTCAATAAAAATCCGCAGGTCGTCCGGGCGCGCTTCGACCAGACGGGAAATCATGCCCTGCTCAATAATTGCGTAACTACGCGGCCCCAGGCCGGTCCCCAGGAACAGGTCGGTAATGTCACGGCGGCGACATTTGGTGCCGTTCAGGTAATAGGTGCTCTGCGCTTCACGCGTGACCTGCCGGCGTACGGAAATTTCGGCATAGCTGGCATATTCGCCGGGAATTTTGCCTTCGGTGTTATCAAACACCAACTCGATACTGGCACGGGAAACAGGTTTACGACTGGTCGAGCCGTTAAAGATGACGTCGGTCATCGCCTCACCGCGCAGATTTTTCGCCGAGCTTTCTCCCAGCACCCAGCGCACTGCATCAATGATGTTCGACTTGCCACAACCGTTCGGCCCCACCACCGCTGTCATGTTGCCGGGAAAGCTGACAGTGGTCGGGTCAACAAAGGACTTGAAGCCAGACAGGCGGATACATTTGAGGCGCAAAGGGGTTACCCGAAGCAAAATTGGAATTGGCGAAGTGTAACAACATGCCGGCGGCAGGCCAATGCAACCCGCCTGCCAGGCTAGCCCAAATCAAGCACAGACTTTTTAACCGACAATTTTTGATGTCTCTGGCCTAACGCTTTTGCAATTCTTCCAGTGCCTTGAACATGTCATCCAGCGCTTCCACCACTTCCGGAGCTTTCTTCGCTGCCTGATCCAGCAGCACTCCAAAGTCCGGTAGCGCACTGGGTGTTGCCGGCAATACAAAACGGTCAGCTGATGGCGCAACTCCGTTCAGGGACAGCACCCGCATATCGTCACCGACACGCAGCAGGCCGCGTCCCTCGCCCAGCAACAAGCGGTTGAACCTCTCCAGCGGAGCAGTTGGTTGTCCGAACACTGTGGCCAGCGTCTGCGAAACTTGCAGCATCGCTCCGGCCAGCTCGACTACTTGCGGCTCAGTACTCAGCACCACTTCGATCATGTGCTGCTGTCCTTTGTTATCTGTGTACAGCAGCTCATACACCTGCCCGACGATACCGGCTACGGTTTCATCGTGTTGCAGCGGCTTCAAATGCTCAATCGTGCCCGGTATATGATCCAGTTGCGTCGGCAACTGTCCGACCGCGCCGGCCATTGCACCAAACATCTGCCCCATTACCGCCATATCCAGCACTCTGGGCTGACCATTCTCATGGCTGACCGCATAGGCACTGGTGCCGTCAATCAGCAGATATTCGCCTTGCCGCTCTTGCTGAGAGACGCTCAGGCGAATACGCTGCCCTTCATACTCCAGAGTGACAGTTTCACTACCGCCACTGCTTTCCAGCACTGCGCTGCCTCCAGCCCAGGCCGAGACAGAAAACAGCATGGCAAATACGACTGACAATAATGGCTTCATATAATACTTCCCCGATACTTCTGGCTAAACTGCCTGCAGTCTGCCCGACAATCGCCGTATAATCCACGCTGTTTTATCTAGGTGGAGCATATAGAAACCTGATGGATACCGGACTTTGGGCCAGCCTTCTGGCCATGACGGCTGCACTGACGCTGGGCGCAATGAGTCCCGGCCCCAGCTTTTTGCTGGTCGCCCGCACCTCACTGGCCATTTCACGTCGTGCCGGTCTTGCTGCCGCCCTGGGTATGGGAATTGGCGGGCTGCTGTTTGCTCTGACTGCGCTACTTGGACTGATGGCGCTGCTACACGCCGTGCCAATACTGTATCTGGCCCTAAAGCTCTGTGGCGGTGGCTACCTGCTGTACCTCGGCTACCGCATTTGGCATGGTGCCAAACAACCACTGGAACTGACTACTGACGCTACCCGTAACAACAGTCCTTGGCGAGCATTCTGGCTCGGGCTGGCAACACAGGTCAGCAACCCGAAAACCGCCATCGTCTACGCCAGCATCTTTGCCTCGCTGTTGCCCAAAGAAGTGCCGCTGCCTGTAATGCTCGGCCTGCCAATCCTGATTTTTCTGATCGAAGTGGTCTGGTACACGCTGGTCGCCCTGCTGCTGTCGTCACCCGCTCCCCGCCGGCGTTATCTGGCAGGCAAGCATCATGTTGACCGTATTGCCGGGGCCATTATGGGGATGTTGGGGGTAAAAATGATTGCTCAAGCTGCCTGAGTCCTTTACCCGTACGCTTTCTGAACCAGCTGCAACATACCACCCTTTACATGCCCTGCACTTGCACTGCTAGACTTGTCACCTTTTGAGCGCTTTGAATACCATGCCGATAGAACACGCCCGCCTGCACTGGGACGAAAAAGGCCAGCCGCTGTCCAGCGCTTTTGACGATGTGTATTTCTCCCGTGAATCGGGGCTGGAAGAAACCCGTTATGTGTTTTTGCAGCATAACCGTCTGGCGGAACGCTTTGCGGACATGGGCAGTCAAGACTGCATGGTGGTGGGTGAAACCGGACTCGGCACCGGATTGAATTTTCTCTGTACCTGGCAGCTATTTCTGCAAACAGCCCCGGCCACTGCCAGGCTGCATTTTATCAGTGTGGAAAAATTCCCCCTGCAACCGGATGACTTGCGCCAGGCATTGGCCCTTTGGCCAGAACTAAAAGCTCTCAGTCAGGAATTTATCGCCAGCTACAAGGTAATTCAGCCCGGCATGCAAACCATGGTGCTGGCTGATGGACGCGTGCAGCTGACCTTGTTGGTCGGTGATGCCTGCGAACAACTGGCCGGGCTGGACGCACAAGTGAATGCCTGGTTTCTTGATGGCTTTGCACCGGCAAAAAATCCGCAAATGTGGACGCAAGAACTGTTTGATCTGCTCGCACGACTGTCTGCCCCTGCAGCCACGCTGGCCACTTTTACCAGTGCCGGTTTCGTGCGGCGCGGCCTGATACAAGCCGGGTTTGACATGCAGCGCACCCCCGGCTTTGGCCGCAAACGGGAGATGCTATGCGGGCAATTAACAGATATTCTTTCCGCACCAGAACAGGCTCCATGGTTTGCCCGTCCTTCACACACAGCACAACCGGAACGTCATGCCATTGTGATCGGTGCCGGTTTGGCTGGTTGCTCCACTGCCCATAGTCTGTTCCGTCGTGGCTGGCACGTGACATTGCTCGAAGCGGAAGAGCAGATCGCCAGCCAGGCGTCCGGCAATGCTCAGGGCATGTTGTACCTGAAACTGTCCGCAGCCCATACGCCGCTATCCCAACTGGTGCTAGCCGGTTTTGGCTACAGTCGCCGCCTGCTCGAGCAGTGGCCAGACGCTAACGGCTGGCAAGCCTGCGGCCTGCTGCAGCTAGGCTGGAATGAACAAGAACAACAACGTCAACAGCGTTTAGCCAGTGCGTTTTCTGCTGACCTACTACAGGTAATGGACGAAGTTCAGGCCAGTACTCTCGCCGATATTGAGCTGCCAAACGGCGGGCTGTGGTACCCGGACTCCGGCTGGGTTGCGCCTGCTGCCTGGTGTCATTGGTTGATTAACCGCCCCAGCATTACATTGCATACGGGTGCCAAAATTATCGGTTTACAACACAGCAATAACCAGTGGCACGCCGACAGTGCAGACGGCCGCTCTTGGCAAGCCCCTGTTGTGGTAGTGGCCAATGCTGGCGCTGCCGTACAACTGGAACAAACCAGTCATTTGCCGTTAAAAAACATTCGCGGACAAACCAGTCTGCTACCAGCAACAGCTTCAAGCTCCGCCCTGCGCTGCGTGGTCAGTGCTGATGGCTATATCTCGCCGGCCCACAATGGCGAGCATTGCGTCGGCGCCAGTTTTATTTTCGACACTGCTGACACCGAGTTGAATACCACAGAACAAAGTGAAAATATCCAGCGTGTGCAAGAGTTATCACCCGTACTGTTTCGCGCCATGGGTGGCGATGCACTGTGGCAGGTTCCGTTACGTGGCCATGCTGCCATGCGCTGTACCACACCGGACTATCTGCCGCTGATCGGACCAGTAGCGGATGCCTGCACCTTTCACGGCAGCTATGCCGGCCTGCGTAAAGACGCCCGTAAAACAGCAAGCAGCGCCTGCCCCTGGTTGCCCGGTTTGTACGTCAACCTGGCCCACGGTTCGCGCGGCCTGATCACCGCCCCGCTATCTGGCGAACTGCTTGCAGGGTGGATTTGTCATGAACCACTTCCCTTGCCCCGCAGCGTAACAACTGCTTGTCACCCCAATCGTTTTTTGCTGCGCCAGCTGATTCGCAATCAGTAAAACACCGGCAAACTCAGTACAGGAAAAGCGCCACGGCACAGCCGCACATGGCAAACAACCCCCATTTCGCGCTAAGATACGCCATTATTTGTAAACAACATTCAGAGGCATTTCATGAGCGTATCCATCAAAACCCCGGCAGATATCGAAAAAATGCGCATCGCCGGCCGCCTGGCCGCCGAAGTGCTGGAAATGATCGAGCCGCATGTGCAGGCCGGAGTGACCACCGATGAGCTCAACACCCTGTGCCACAACTATATAGTTGACGTGCAAAAAGCCATTCCTGCACCGCTCAACTATAACGGCTTCCCCAAGTCGATTTGCACCTCAATCAACCATGTCGTTTGTCATGGTATTCCCAATGACAAACCGCTGAAAAATGGCGACATCATCAATATTGACATCACCGTGATCAAAGACGGTTATTACGGCGACACCAGCAAGATGTTTCACGTTGGCGAGACACCCGAGTGGGCGCAGCGCCTGTGCCAGATCACCCAGGAATGCCTGTATAAGGCCATCGAAATTGTACGTCCCGGCACCCGCTTGGGCGATATTGGTGAAATCATCCAGCAACACGCCGAAAGTAACGGCTACTCGGTCGTTCGCGAGTTCTGCGGCCATGGCATTGGCACCGTGTTTCACGAAGAGCCGCAGGTACTGCACTACGGCAAGGCCGGTACCGGTCTGGAGCTGAAAGAAGGCATGACCTTCACCATTGAGCCAATGATTAATCTGGGCCGCAAGGAAACCCGTGTCCTGGGCGACGGCTGGACCGCGATAACCAAAGACCGCAAGCTGTCCGCACAGTGGGAACACACGCTGGTGGTCACCGCCGACGGCTATGAGATTTTCACCCTGCGTAACGACGAAACCTTCCCGCGCATTGCGCCCTGATTGAGTCCCGCATTCCGTGCCAGCCGACCTTGAGCTGTTTGACAGCGCTGCATTTCACCAAAACCTGAGCGGACATGCCCAGCCCCGCATCCTGTTCCGGCAAGCACTGGAACATGCACGGCTGGTGCTGGACCAACGCTTTCTGGATGGTCACGACATCAGCCAGCTGGTCGAGGCACGTACCTGCCTGATCGACCAGTTGCTGATTCAGGCGTGGATGTATTACGGACTGGAAAATCACAGTACCGGCATTGCTCTGGTGGCTGTGGGCGGCTATGGCCGTAGCGAGCTGCACCCGCATTCCGATATTGACCTGCTGATTCTGCTGCAACACGAGCCTAATCCGGCACTGAGCGAGGTGATCGGCCAGTTCCTGACTTTTTTGTGGGATCTGGGACTGGAGATCGGTCACAGCGTGCGTACGCTGGAGCAGTGCAAAGAAGAAGCAGCCAAGGATCTCAGTGTCATCACCAACCTGCTGGAAAGTCGGCTGATACTGGGCAACCGTCCGCTGTTTCAGCAGCTGTGCGAAGCCATTGGCCCGCTGCACATGTGGAGCAGTCGCGAGTTCTTTCTCGGCAAGTGCGAAGAGCAAAAAAACCGCCACGAACGCTTCAACGATACTGAATACAATCTGGAGCCGGATGTAAAAAGCTCGCCCGGCGGCCTGCGCGACCTGCAAACCATCATGTGGATTGCCCGCCGCCGCTTTGGCATGCAAACCCTGGCCAGTCTGGAAGCCCCCGGCTTTCTGGCCGGTGGCGAATACCAGTTGCTGGCCCGCTCACGTGCCTTTTTGTGGCGGGTACGCTATGCGCTGCACATGCTGGCCGGGCGTAGCGAAGACCGCTTGCTGCTGGAGTATCAGGCCAAAGTTGCTGCCCTGTTCGGCTTTGAGAGCGACGATGTGAAAAGCAACATCGAAGGTTTCATGCAGCAGTATTACCGTACCGTCATGGGCATTGCCGAACTCAGTGACCTGATCCGCCAGGTTTTTGAAGAACAGATCGTGCGCGATTCGGGCCTACAACCGCCGCAACTCATCAACGAGCGGTTCCGCGCCCGTGACGGTTATCTTGAGCACATTCACCCGTTTGTTTTCAGTGAAACTCCTTCAGCCATTCTCGAAGTGTTTGTGCTGATGGCCCAGCACCCTGAACTCAAGGGCGTACGCTCGGAAACCATTCGCCTATTGCGTGACCACCGCCACCTGATTGACGATGATTTTCGCCAAAATCCGCGCAATACCGCGCTGTTTGTCGAGCTGTTCAGCTGCACTGAAGGCGTACATATGAATTTGCGCCGCATGAACCGCTACGGCATTCTGGGCCGTTATTTGCCCGAATTTGGCCGTGTGGTCGGACAAATGCAGCACGACCTGTTTCACATCTATACCGTAGATGCCCATACTCTGAATCTGGTCAAACATCTGCGCAAGCTACGCCACCCAGATTTTGCCGAAAAGTTCGCTTTGGCCGGTGCAATTATCGCCCGCTTGCCCAGACCGGAAGTGCTGTACATGGCCGGGTTGTATCACGACATTGCCAAAGGTCGTGGCGGTGACCATTCGGAGCTGGGGGCAGAAGACGCACATGCGTTTGCCATTCGCCACCAGCTTTCCTCCGAAGATCGCCGGTTGATGGTCTGGCTGGTCCGTAATCACCTGATCATGTCCACGACAGCCCAGCGCAAGGATTTGTCCGACCCGGAAGAAATCCACAACTTCGCCACACTGGTCGGCGACCAGATGCGTCTGGACTATTTATATGTGCTGACCGTGGCCGATATCAACGCCACCAACCCCAAGCTGTGGAATTCCTGGCGCGCCCAACTGTTGCGCCAACTGTATAGCGAAACCCGCCGCGCCCTGCGTCGTGGTCTGGCCAATCCGCTGGAGCGTGAAGAACTGATCGAAACCCGGCAAAGCACCGCCCTGAGCCTGCTCTGTTCAGATGGTGCTTGCGACAGTGCTGTCCATGCGCTCTGGGCCAACCTCGGTGACGACTACTTTCTGCGGCATAGCGCCGGTGATATTGTCTGGCATACCGCAGCCATGCTGAAGCACGGCGACAGCGAAGAACCACTGGTACTGGTGCGCGAGTCCAACCAGCGCGGTTTTGCCGGCGGCACCCAGATTTTTACCTATGCCCCGAACCGGCAAGACTTTTTCGCTGCCACCACCGCTACCCTGGCGCAGCTTAACCTGAGCGTTCACGAGGCACGGATTACTACCTCCAGTTCACAGTTCACCATCGACAGTTATATCGTGCTGGAAGCTGATGGTGGCCGTATCGGCGAAGACCCGGATCGCATCTGCACCATCCAGCAACGCCTGAGTGAGGCGCTGCGCCAGCCTGAACATTACCCCGAAATTATTCAGCGCCATGTGCCGCGCCAGCTAAAACATTTTACCTTTGCCCCGGTGGTCAACATTCATAACGACGCCCAGCGCCCGTTTACCGTGGTTGAAGTGATGGCTCCCGACCGCCCCGGCCTGCTGGCCCGCATTGGCAAGGTATTCATGGATTTCGGCCTGTCTCTGGTCAATGCCAAAATCATTACCCAGGGCGAGCGCATCGAAGACGTTTTCTTTATCACCGACAGTAATGGCCAGCCACTTTCCGACCCGCAGCTCTGCCAGCAACTGCAGGAAACCCTGACCAGCCAACTGTCTCCCGGCCTGAGCTGACTTGCGTCGGTCCGGCCATTCGAAACAAGGATTTTTATGGACAACCCACTTAACGTCATGACCCTGCTGATTATTGTCAGCATGATTATTATGGTTTTTGGTTTCACCTGGCGCCACAAAGACTGGGGCCCCGTGATCATGCTGGTTGGTGTGCTGAGCATGATGAGCTCACTGATTTACCGCATTGTTTTGGCTTTGTCCTGAGGAGTTTTCGATGTCCACCCTAACCATCTACGGCATTAAAGCTTGCGATACGATGAAAAAAGCCCAAGCCTGGCTGCAAGACAACGGCCACGAATTTACCCTTCACGACTATAAAAAATCTGCGATTGATCAGGCCTCGCTTGAGCGCTGGTGCAACGAGCACGGCTGGGAAACCATCCTCAACAAGCGTGGTACAACCTACCGCAAACTGGACGATGCCGACAAACAGGATCTGGATCAGGCCAAAGCCATCCGTTTGATGCTGGAACACACGTCCATGATCAAGCGTCCGGTGCTGGATTTGGGCGGCCGCACTCTGGTTGGTTTCAGCGCCGACAGCTACGCCGAAGCTCTGAGTCAGTAACTGCTGATGCTGTCTCCCTGGCGTAGCCAGTTTCCCGGTCTGCTGCAACTGGCCAGCGAAGGATTCACCTGGCTGGATAGCGCTGCAACGGCACAAAAGCCGCAGGTGATGCTGGACGCCCTGCAACAGTGGTACGCCTCTGGTGTAGCCAATGTACACCGGGCGCAACACCGGCCCGGCGAGCGTGCCACGGCTGCTTTTGAGCAAGCCCGTACCGATATTGCCCACTGGCTCAACGCTGGTTCCGCCAGCCACATGGTATTTACCAAAGGCACCACCGAAAGCCTGAACCTGCTGGCTTACTCACTGGCCGGACAATTTCAGCCCGGTGACGAAATCCTGCTTGGCGCACACGAACACCACGCCAACCTGCTGCCCTGGCAGCAGCTGGCACAGCGCCAACAACTGGTACTAAAGTTTGTGCCGCTGACACCCGATGGCGCACTGGATCTACCAGCCGGACTTAAACTGATTGGTCCGCGTACCCGCTTGCTGGCCGTCAGCCCGTTATCCAATGTAATGGGCAAGCTGCATGATTTATCACCGCTACTGCAACGCGCCCGCGAACTGGATGTACTCAGCGTAATTGACGGTGCCCAATATGCCGTCCATCAGCGCCCGGATCTACAGCAACTTGATGCCGATTTTTTTGTCTGCTCAGCACACAAACTATACGGCCCTGACGGAGTTGGCCTGCTTTATGTTCATCCGCGTCGCCATGCTCAGTTACAGCCTTGGCAATGGGGTGGTGAAATGATTGAACACTGCGACTACCACCACGCCAGCGCACGCCCGTTACCATTGGGACTGGAAGCCGGCACCCCGAATATTGCCGGCATTATTGCCTTTGCTGCCACACTGAATTGGCTCAACAGCCTGGATCAAGCAGCCATACACCAACACGAAGCTGCCTTGCATCAGCGCTTGCTTGGCGGCTTGCAGCAACGCGGCATGCAGTTGCTGGGCCAGCCCGACACTGCTCTGGCCTGCTTTAACGCGCCCGGTATTCACAGCGCCGACCTGGCCATGCTACTGGGCGAGCAAGGCATTGCCGTGCGTGCCGGTCAGCACTGCGCCATGCCACTGCTGCAAAACCTGCAGCTGCCCGGTGCGGTACGGGTGTCATTGGCACTTTATAACGACTCAACCGACCTGGAACGCTTTTTTGCCGCGCTGGACAGTGCGCTGGAGATTCTCGCGTGACACCATTAAGCCCCGAGGCACGAGCCACGCTGGATGCTTTTACCGCCTGCAACAGCTGGGAGCAGCGTGCCCGTTTGCTACTCAAATATGGTCAGCAACTCCCTGCCCTGCCGGGCAGCTTGCGAACCGAATCACAACTGATCCGGGGCTGTGAAAGCCCAGTCTGGTGTGTAGTCAGCTGGCCTGAACAACGCTTGCTGCTGCAACTGGACACCGACGCCCGACTGCTCAAAGGATTACTCGAAGTGTTGCGCGTACGACTGAACGGCCTGTCAGCACAACAACTGACCGCAGTCGACCTGCCCGACTGGTACAGCCAGCTAGGCCTGGCCCGCCAACTGTCCGGTTCACGCAGTAATGGCCTAAATGCTGTTTATCAGCATGTGCTACACAGCGTGCCGGCCGCACAACCTTAACTCCGGGTATCCGCAACCTTCACAAATAGCTTTAACTCTGGCATCTGCAACCTGCACGAACGGTTTTCGCTCCGATATATGCTACCTGTACGAGCGGCTTTAGCCGCGAACATAGTTTAGGCGTGACCACAACAGCCTCGGTCATAACTGCAGTCGCTCGCATACATGCATATTCTTACCAATAATTTTCCACCGCCACCTGTCCCGGCCTGCGGGTCAGCGACAGCTGCAAATCACGCTTTTTTAATAACTTGCGGGTTTCATCGACCATTTCCGGGTTACCACAAATCAGTATTCGTGAATATTCCGGCGTGATGGCCAGATCTGCTGCCTGCTCCAGCTGGCCATTTACCAGCGACTCGGTAATTCGCTGACTCAAACGGCCTTCTGCCGGCTCGCGGGTTACCACAGGGACAAACCTCAACTTGTGTGCATACGGCGCAATATATTCACGGCTCAACAATTCTTGCAGCAAATCCTGATAGGCCAGCTCCACCTCGGTCCGCACGCTGTACACCAGCACAATGCGCTCAAAGCGCTCCCACACACTAAAATCCTGCAGGATCGACAAGAACGGCGCTACCCCTGTACCAGTAGCCAACATCCACAGATCACGCCCGTCAACAAAGCGGTCCAGGGTCAAAAAACCTTGCGGTTGCTTCTCGATCAACAGCTCGTCACCCACTTGCAACTGGCTCAAAACACTGGTGAACTCGCCATCTGGCACCACAATCGAAAAGAAATCGAGAAACTCGTCAAACGGGCTCGACACCATGGAATAAGCCCGCCACACCAGATTACCCCGCTCGGTACGCACACCCAGACGGGCAAATTGGCCTGCGGTAAAGCGAAAACTGTCATCACGGGTGCAACGGAAACTGAACAGGCTCGGCGTTAAGGGTAGAATGTCCGTAATGGTTTGCCGCGTAAATTTTTCATCAGGCTGACTCATATCCGACTCCTTTACTGGGTTATTCTTGTACTATTCATACACCCTTTCCAAATAAATTAAAACCGGTAAATTCATATGGCTATTCTTGATACTCCCTTTGCCCGCCTTGAGCTGGAACGCTATCCGATTCAAAACAACACGCCACTGCAGGCATTCAACGCTGCCGACGAATATTTACTGCAACGCCTGCACGAACAGCAGCTGCCGGAAAAGTCTCGCATTCTGGTCATCAATGACAGTTTTGGCGCGCTGGCACTGAGTCTGGCAGGGCCTTATCAGGTAGCCAGTTGCAGCGACTCTTTTCTGGCGCAGCAAGGGCTGGGCAACAATGCCGAAAACAACCGGCTGGCTGTCGCCGGCATTGAGCAGGTCAGCCGTACCTGCGAACTGACGGGCGCATTTGATGCGGTGCTGATTCAGATTCCCAAAGCACTGGCACTGCTTGAAGACCAGCTGGCAGGCTTGCAAGGGCTACTCAAGGCAGACACTCTGGTGCTGGCAGGTGGCATGGTCAAGCACCTGCCCCGCGCTGCTGGCGACTTGCTGGAGCGTTATGTCGGCCCGGTACAAGCCAGCCTGGCCTGGAAAAAAGCCCGCCTGCTGCGCGCCACAGTAACGGAGCAACCGGCACTGCCACTGCCGGCCCCCGTGTATTACAACCTGCCCGAACATAACCTCAAGCTTGCCAACTATCCCGGTACTTACAGCCAGGAAAAGCTGGATCTGGGTACGCGCCTGCTGCTGCAACACTTGCCCAAGGGATTACAAGACAAGCAAGTTGCCGACCTTGGCTGCGGTAACGGCGTGCTGGCACTGGTATGTGCCGACCTGAATCCACAAGCCCGGTTTGTTCTGGTCGATGAAAGCCATGC
>CAZBXG010000002.1:0-5951 GCA_964495925.1 uncultured Thiopseudomonas sp. | reverse complement strand
CTCAGACGCTGGTTTGCCAAAGTGGAACAAGTCGCTTCCCATCCCAAGTTTGTCGTGCTCAGGGCCTACAAAGCCCAGCCCGCGCCCAGGATAGAAACCGTCGAATAAAAAAAGACCCCGTATCACACTCTGATACGGGGTCTTTAATTCACAACATGACGCTGTCGCAACGCATAGCGCCATTCATAACATCACACTGCTACAGCACCATCACCGCAATCCAGCCGAACACCAGCAACGGAATGTTGTAGTGAATAAAGGTGGGTACCACAGTATCCCAGATATGGTTGTGCTGGCCGTCCATGTTCAAACCGGCGGTCGGGCCAAGTGTTGAGTCGGATGCAGGCGAACCCGCGTCGCCCAGCGCACCGGCAGTACCTACCAGACAGACAATCGCCAATGGTTCAAAGCCCAGCTGCAACGCCAGCGGCACAAAGATGGCGGCAATAATCGGTACCGTGGAAAAGGACGAACCAATACCCACGGTCACCAGCAGCCCCACCAGCAACATCAAAAACGCGCCCAATGCCTTGCTGTCACCAATCATGGCAGCGGATGCATCAACCAGCGTCTGCACCTGACCGGTTTCCCGCATTACCTCGGCAAAGCCCGAAGCGGCAATCATGATAAAGCCGATCATGGCCATCATTTTCATGCCCTCGGTAAACAGGTCGTCTACTTCTCTCCAGCGCACCACACCCGACAGGGAAAACACCACAAAACCAAGCAGCGCACCAATAATCATCGAACCCAGCCACAGCTGTGCCGCAAACGCCACTGCAACCGCCGCCGCAGCCGCCACCAGGCTTTTCAGGTTATAACTGTCGCCCACTACCGGTGACTCGGCACCGTCCTCAGGCAGCTGGTAAACCCGCTTGCGGCGATAGCTGAATAAAACCGCCACCAGCAAACCGGTCAGCATGCCCAGCGCAGGAATCAGCATTGCCTCCATCACACTGATGCCGGTCACATCCACTCCACCACGCTCCACGTTGGCCAGCAGAATTTCCTTCAGGAAAATCCCGCCAAAACCGACCGGCAAAAACATATAGGGCGTAATCAGGCCAAACGTCAGCACACAGGCAATCAGGCGACGATCCAGCTGCATTTTGCTCATCACGTACAACAATGGCGGCACCAGCAGCGGAATAAAGGCAATGTGAATGGGCAGAATGTTTTGCGAGGAAATCGCTGCCAGCAACAATAGCAAGACCAGTACCCACTTGACTGCCTGTACGCCGGTACCATCTCGCTTGCCAATGGCCGAAAGGATTTTCTCGGCCAACGCATTGGCCACGCCCGACTTGCCAATGGCAACCGCAAACGCACCCAGCAACGCATAGGACAAGGCTACGGTAGCCCCACCCCCGAGCCCCTTGTTAAATGCGGCCAGTGTGGCACTGATATCCAGCCCGCCGAGCAATCCGCCCGTCATGGCACCAATAATCAACGCCACCACCACATGCACACGGCACAGGCTCAGCACCAGCATCAGTGCGACGGCAATTACAACAGCATTCATGGTTTCCCCCGGAAACATCCCGTAAAAGCCGGCTACTCTAGCGCAAACAATTCATCTCTCTCAACAACAAAAGCCTGATTTGGGGTCATTATGCAATCATCTGCAGCAAAATCTGCCAAAATGGGATGATGGATATCAGGCAGCGCAGCCTGTTTCAACGAAACTGGCAACAGGAGAATGACACATGTTGATTCCATACGACCAGCTCAGTGCCGAAGCACTTAACGGCCTGATCGAAGACTTTGTCACCCGTGACGGTACTGATAACGGCGATGAAACACCTTTTGTTACCCGCATTGAACGGGTACGCCAAGCCCTGGAGAAAGGCCAGGCCGTCATTATATTTGACCCTCCTACCAGCCAGTGTCAGCTATGCCTGCGACATCAGGTGCCAGCAGAATGGCTCGAGGAATAAAACAAAGTCTCCGCTCTGGCAACAGAACGGAGGCTTATGCGTCATGGTTTGCTCAACCATAATCAGAATCAGCTGGCGGCATCATCCCGGCGGCTAATGCCATACTTGCGCATTTTTTCTACCAGCGTAGTGCGACGAACCTGTAGGCGCTCGGCGGCGCGGGCAACCACCCCGTCCACTTCATCCAGCGCTTTTTCAATCAGGACTTGCTCGATGTTGGCCAAATGCTCGCGCAAATCAATGCCCTCTTCAGGCAGGGCCAGTTCTGCAGAAATAATCGGTGCCTCGCCCTGTGCCAGCGAATTGAGCACCGCACGCTCGGACTGCTCCTCGCGCATTTCTTCCACAACAGCATCTTCGGCAATATGGCGGTATTTTTTCGGCAGCTCACTTACTCCTATTACCCCATGCGGATGCATGATCGCCATGCGTTCGACCAAGTTGGCCAACTCACGCACGTTACCCGACCAGTCATGCTGACACAGCGACATGATGGCTGCGGCATTAAAGCGGATCGAACCACGCTTTTCTTTCTCCATACGCATGACCAGCTCGTTGATCAGCAACGGAATGTCTTCCGTGCGCTCACGTAATGCCGGCATCTCAATGGGGAATACATTCAGGCGGTAATACAGGTCTTCGCGGAACTTGCCGTCCGCAATCATGACTTCCAGATCACGGTGGGTGGCTGCAACAATACGCACATCAGCCTCAATCGACTTGTTGCCGCCGACCCGTTCAAACATACGTTCCTGCAACACCCGTAAGATTTTCACCTGCATGGACAACGGCATGTCGCCAATTTCATCCAGAAACAGTGTACCGCCTCGCGCCAGTTCAAAACGCCCAGCCCTAGCACTGATGGCACCGGTAAACGCACCTTTCTCATGACCAAACAGCTCGCTTTCCAACAGTTCAGCAGGAATCGCCCCACAGTTGACCGGTACAAACGGACCGTCGCGACGCGCTGAATTGTAGTGCAGGTTACGGGCGACCACTTCTTTACCGGTGCCCGACTCACCCAGAATCAGCACGTTGGCTTCAGTGTCCGCCACTTGCTGCATCATCTGGCGAATGCCCTGCACGCTACGGCTATTGCCAACCAGACTGCGGAACAGGTTGACCTCACGCTGGGTACGCCCACTTGCTGCGGCATAAACCTCACGATACACCTGCGCCCGGTGCAGACAGTCCAGTAAATTATTATAGCGGGGCGGCAGCTCCAGCTCGCACAGGACTCGTTGACGTTGCTCAACCGGCCAGCCAGTCGGCAGGTTGCTGAGCATCACTATCGGCGCAGTCGGGTCCCAGGCATCAATTTCCCTGACCAGCTCAAGCAATTGGCCCGAATCACCACCACCAAGGAAAACGCACACTATCTCCTGACTTGCAGCCAGTGGTTTGACAGCGTCCTGCCAGCCGGCAACATCGGTCAGAATTGACTCCTCATCGAGAAAATCAAAAATCGCACCGAAAGCCATGCGCTGATCCAGATCATCACTGATCAGCAAGAGTTTGGTTTCTTGTAACATCCGGGCCACTCAAAAATCCAGCAAGGTGAATAGGAAACGCACAGACGCACCTAATACAGAAGGTGCAAGTAAAGACAATCCTGATCACAATGTCAATTTAATGGCGACTTTTTATCGGTTTTTGGCAAACAAGCTGATCTATAGCACTTGTTCTGTCGTTGTCCTGCCTTGCAGTGCTACGAATGCCCCGCCTTTTAAACTCAGTCACACAGCGTTTTTTATACAAAACACAAACAAAAATGGCGGAACAGTGTCTGTCCGCCATTTTTTCAATTCTTGCCATGCAATCAGTCAATATTATTCAAACAGCTGATAAACCTTGGCCTTTTTTTTTGACTGTTTCAGATGCACCAGCTCCCCGGCGATACGCTGCTGCTCACCGGTACAGGCTTCAACCAGCTCACGATACAGGTCCAGTAACTCCTGCATTCGCTCACGCAGCATCTCAACCGGCGTATGCGGATCGGCCAGGGCCTGATCAATCGCTTGCCGACACTGTAAATCCAATCCGCCCACAGCCTCCCAGTCAGCACGCTGTAGCGCATCACGCAGTGCGCTATGGGTTTGCTCAAGTTGAAGCACGGTGGAGTTCATGGTGATACCTCTGTCTATTTTGTCGCAGGTCAGGCTGCAATTGCGTCCCAACCGTCTTTGACTTCACGCAGCAAGGACGAAATTTCTTCCAGAATCGCCACATCGTTTTGTACGTTGGCTTCCATTAACCGGCGCGCCATATAGTCATACAGGTTATCCAGATTGCGGGCGATTTCACCGCCTTGTTCCAGATCCAGTCCCTGACGCAAACCGCCAACAATGCCGATGGCTTTGCCGATCAGCTCACCCTTAAGGGCTGTTTGCCCGCGCTCCATGGCGCCACGTGCCTGTGCCAAACGGGTCAGGCCACCTTCCATCAACATCTGGATCAGACGATGCGGGTCTGCCGCAGCGGCCTGAGCCTGGTTGTTCACGGTTTGGTACTGCTGCATGGCTGCGAAGGCGTTCATGATGGTTACTCCAAATGTTTGTTGCCAAGTTGAAACCCTTATCGGCGGCAACCAAAAAAGCTTTAACAAAAGAGTGCCATTTTAACGGTCAGGCTTCGTACTAACAGCAAAACTGCACCCGCTGCCCTGCGCCCGTGCTTACTTGCCTGCCCTTTTGCCTCTTGCTGCAAGCATAGCAAAACAGGTGTCCAGTGCAGCGACCAAATATTGCGCTGGCTGCTGCAACCGGGTACCAGCCTAAATTACAGGGCTGCAGGCTCTTTGGCCGGATCAATTTCAGCCCAGGCATCACGGATCTCAACCACCAGGGACTGGACTTCTTCCAGTGTGCCGGAAGTCTTGTCCAGTGCCACATGCGCCAAACGGCGGGTCATGTAGTCGTAAAGAGCGTCCAGATTTTGTGCCAACTCGCCACCGGTTTCACGGTCCAGACTGTCCTGCAACAGGCCAATAATGGTCAGGGTGGTGTCAACCGCCTCGCCACGACCGGCAGGGTTGTTTTCCTGCTGGGCTACAATGGCTGCGGAGGTGTACTCCAGCGCTCCATCCAGCAATACCTGTACCGCTTCATAGGGGGTCAAATCTTGTCCTTCGCTCATAGTGCTGTACGCCTCTTTTGGATTAATCATAAAAGTTACCCGCCGTATCCTGGCAGACTTGCCAGGGTTGCCGCCAAGTTTGAACTGGTCTGGCTCAACTGCCCGACCAGAGAATCCATGGTGTTAAATTGCTTGAAGAGTCGCGCCTCAACCTGCACTGCCCGGGCATTCATGCGCTCTTTTTGCTTGGTGATATCCGAGCGCTGTGCTTCCAGACTCTTTTGCCGGGTGCCGATAATGCCTTCTTTGCCAGCAAAGGCCTCGATACGACCTTCCAGACGCGTCATCAGGCCGCCCTCGCCAGTCAAAAAGCCGCCCACCTGATCAAAATTATTTTCCAGCGCCGCGTCCAGCTTTTTGTCATCAATGACCAGCTTACCATCACGATCCAGTGCGATGCCCAAATCTGTCAGAGCACGCAACCCGCCAGCACCCGGGCTCGGGTTGCTCAGCTCGGCACGTACACCATTCACCAGGTTGCGTACGGTGGCGTCACCCACCAAGCCACCTGTTACCGGAGCCTTGTCTTCGCCCACCCGGGTCACCCGGGTCAGGCTTTTGGCGGTATCCATTAACTCGTTGTAGGATTCGACAAATTTTTTCAGCTGGTCTTTGACTCCGGCCTTGTCCTCACCGACCGTTACGGTCACCGGTTTGTTTTCTTCAGTTTTGGTTTTGATGGTGAACTCAACGTCAGGAATCACATCCTTGATTACGTTGGTTGCGCTTTCCAGCTCCAGACCATCAACCTTGAACTTGGCATTCTGCGCCTGCTGCAATGTTTGCAGATTTTCGCCAAAATCAACTCCACCGACGCTTCCGCTGAGCTGGATGTCCTTGCCTTCCCCGGTTTCTTTCGCAGTCAGGACCAGCTGTGAC
>CAZBXG010000001.1:21335-76140 GCA_964495925.1 uncultured Thiopseudomonas sp. | reverse complement strand
CACCGACCGCAGGGCCGACAAACTCGACCCGCTTGACGGTAAAGTCCTGTGCGCCAGATGTTTGCAATACACGAGCAATTTGATTGCCCAGCTCCGGATCATCACCGGGCGTACGCACTAGCACATCGTTGATCGAGCCAAAACTCTGTACGACCGCATCCGCATAGCCGTTGCCTTGCAACACTTCACGAATCCGGTTGAGGTCAGCAGTACCCTCATAGTTCAGCTCAATCAGGGTGCCGCCAGTAAAATCGAGACCAAAGTTGAACCCCTTGACCGCAATCGCACCCAGTGAAGCCAGTGTTAGCAGCAGGGTAATGGAGACGGCAAATACCCGAACCCCCATGAAATTAATGGTACGTTTCATTGTCCTGCCCCTTAAATCCAGATTTTCTTCAGGTCATTGCGCCCGCCATACAGCAGATTAACCATGGCGCGCGTGACGAAGATAGCGGTAAACACTGACGTGACAATACCCAGCGACAGGGTTACGGCAAAGCCCTTAATCGGGCCGGTTCCCATGGCGAACAAAATCACCCCCACCAGCAAGGTCGTCAGGTTACCGTCCAGAATCGCCGAGAACGCCTTATCAAAGCCCTCGTGAATCGCTCTCTGCACTGACATGCCATTGGCGATTTCTTCACGAATCCGCGAGAAAATCAGTACGTTGGCGTCTACCGCCATACCCATGGTCAGTACGATACCCGCAATTCCCGGCAAGGTCAGAGTGGCACCCAGCAACGACATCATCGCCACGAGGTTAACCATGTTCAGGCCCAACGCCAACACCGCCAGCAAACCAAAGAGCTTGTAAATCAACAGGATGAAGACGGCCACAAAGATAAATCCATACACTGCAGCCTTCACACCCAGCGCGATATTCTCGGCCCCCAAGCTGGGGCCAATGGTGCGCTCTTCGGCAAAGTACATCGGTGCCGCCAGACCGCCGGCACGCAGTAACAGTGCCAATTCGGACGATTCGCCCTGTCCGTTCAGTCCAGTAATACGGAACTGGCTACCCAGCGCTGACTGGATAGTCGCCAGACTGATCACCTGCTTCTCTTCGCGGAAGCTCTGAATGGCTACCTCCTGCTCAACGCCGTCCACCACTTCCTTAACGTAGCGGGTCACCGGACGTTGCTCGATAAAAATCACCGCCATGCTACGACCAATGGAACTACGGGTGGCACGGTTCATGAGCTCACCGCCGTGCCCATCCAGACGAATATTCACCTGTGGGCGGCCATTTTCATCGTACCCGGCCTGAGCATCAGTAACCTGGTCACCCGTGATAATCACGCTGCGCTCCAGTGCTACCGGCGCACGGCCTTCCTCACGGAAGTCGAACATCTCGGTTGCGGCCTTGGGGGCGTCGTAGTCTGCCATCAGGCGGAACTCAAGGCTCGCCGTTTTACCCAAAATACGCTTGGCTTCGGCAGTGTCCTGCACACCTGGCAGCTCGACCACAATGCGGTTGGCACCCTGACGCTGCACCAATGGCTCGGCCACACCCAGCTCATTGACCCGGTTGCGCACCGTAGTCAGGTTCTGCTTGATGGAGTATTCGCGAATTTCAGTAATCTTGCTCGGCAACAGGGTCATCTGCAGCACCTGACGATCACCACGCTCAACCACCTGCTGCTCAAAATCAGTGAAGCTCTTGCGCAGCAGGACTCTGGCCTTATTCAGGGTTGCGCTGTCATCAAAGCCCAGCTGCATACCGTTCTCCAGCGCCGGCATGCTACGGTAGCGAATACGCTCCTTACGCAAAATGCTTTTCGCCTCGGTGTCATACACCTTCAGGCGGGCGGTAATGGCTTTTTCCATATCCACTTCCAACAGGAAGTGGACACCACCGGACAAGTCCAGACCCAGCTTCATCGGACTACCGCCCAGCGAACGCAGCCAGTCGGGTGTAGTTTGCGCCAGGTTCAGGGCCACCACATAGTCGTCGCCCAGTGCGCGACGTACAATTTCCTTTCCGGGCAACTGGTCTTCCTGGTCGGTCAGGCGCAGCAAGCCACCGCGCGGGGCCAGTTCGGTTGCCTTGACTGCTATGCCAGCTGCAACCAGTGCTTTTTCGGCACGGTCCAGATCGGCCTGCCCAATTTCCAGCGCACTGCTATTGCCGCTGATCTGAATCGCCGGATCATCGGGATACAGGTTGGGCAAGGCGTAAATAAAACTGATGGCAAGTATCACTGCAATCAGCAGGTACTTCCACAAGGGGTATTTGTTGAGCATGGTATCGCCCATAATTGGGCAAGCCTAAACCGGCTTGCGATTGAAGCAGAAAACGGAGCAGCAAACCGGACACTTGTCATGTGCGGCCCACTGCTCCGTCCAATAAGCATTAGATGGCTTTCAGAGTGCCTTTAGGCAAAGCGGCAACAACGGCCTGCTTTTGGAAGCGCAGCTCAATATTGTCGGCTACTTCAACCATAATGAAATCGTCAGCCACTTTGGTCACGCGACCAGCGATACCGCCTGTAGTGACTACCTCATCACCTTTTTGCAGGCCACCAATCAGGTTGCGATGCTCTTTGGCGCGCTTGGATTGCGGACGCCAGACCATCATATAAAACACCACCAAAAAACCACCCAGCAACAGAAACTGGATGTACTCGCCACCGGGAGGGGCGCCAGCAGCGGTGTCAGCGTAAGCCATAGGGATGAAAAAACTCATGTGTTACTCCTCGGGTTTATAAAGCAAAGTTACAACGCCGGCACGGGCAATCCGCGCTTGGCATAAAATTCTTCTACAAAGCGCGACAATGTACCCTGTTGGATGGCCTCGCGTAAACCGCTCATCAGTACCTGATAATGTCGCAAATTGTGAATGGTATTCAGCATACTGCCCAGCATTTCACCACAACGGATCAAATGATGCAGGTATGCGCGGCTGAAATTCTGGCAAGTATAGCAATCGCACGCCGGATCCAGCGGTGAATCATCATGGCGATGCACTGCATTACGGATTCTCACCACACCCGTATCAATAAACAGATGGCCATTACGCGCATTACGGGTCGGCATCACACAATCAAACATGTCAACGCCGCGCCGTACACCTTCCACCAGATCCGCCGGAGTACCCACACCCATCAAATATCTGGGCTTGTCTGCCGGCATCAAGGGTGGCAAAAAGTCCAATATACGGATCATGTCTTCTTTCGGCTCGCCCACCGACAACCCGCCTATGGCCAGGCCATCAAAGCCGATTTCACACAGCCCTTCCAGCGAACGCTGGCGCAACGCCTCGTGCATGCCGCCCTGGACAATACCAAACAGCGCTGACGGGTTGTCACCATGGGCAGTTTTTGAGCGTTTGGCCCAACGCAGGGACAGCTCCATTGAGCGCTCGGCCACATCAAAATCAGCCGGATAAGGTGTGCACTCATCAAAAATCATCACTACATCGGATCCCAGCTCACGCTGGACCTGCATGGACTCTTCCGGCCCCATAAACACTTTGCGTCCATCGACCGGAGAAGAAAAATACACACCCTCCTCCTTGATCTTGCGCATCGCGCCCAGGCTGAACACCTGAAAACCGCCGGAGTCAGTCAGAATCGGCCCCTGCCATTGCATAAAATTATGCAAGTCGCCGTGCTGACGAATCACTTCGGTGCCGGGCCGCAGCCACAGATGAAAAGTGTTCCCCAGAATAATCTGCGCGCCAATATCCTTGATATCTCGCGGCAACATACCCTTGACCGTGCCATAGGTACCCACCGGCATAAATACCGGAGTTTCTACCGTTCCACGCGGAAAAGTCAAACGCCCGCGCCGGGCCTGACCATCAGTGGCCAAAAGTTCAAACTGCATAAAAGACATGATTATTCCTTGGGCACATCCGGCTGCGGATTGCGGGTGATAAACATGGCATCACCATAACTGAAAAATCGGTATTGCGCGGCCACAGCCTGCTGATAAGCAGCCATGGTCGCCGAATAGCCGGCAAACGCCGACACCAGCATCAGCAGGGTGGACTCCGGCAGGTGAAAATTGGTCACCAGCGCATCGACCACATTAAAGCTACGGCCCGGATAAATAAAAATATCGGTATCACCGCTAAACGCCTGCAGCGTGCCACTTCTAGCTGCAGTTTCCAGTGAACGCACGCTGGTGGTACCCACAGCAATCACCCGGCCACCACGCGCCTTGCATGCGCTGACCGCATCCACCACGGACTGGTTCACTTCAAGCCATTCATGGTGCATCTGGTGTTCTTCAATCTGCTCGACTCGCACCGGCTGAAAAGTACCGGCACCAACATGCAGGGTCACAAACGCAGTTTCCACCCCCATATCTGCCAGTGCCGCCAGCATGGCCGCATCAAAGTGCAAGCCGGCAGTCGGCGCAGCCACGGCACCCGCGCACTCGGCATACACCGTCTGATAACGCTCGCGGTCGGACAGCTCATCTGCCCGGTCAATATAAGGCGGCAACGGCATGTGGCCGATGCGCTCCAGTAACGGCAACACCGGCTGGTCAAATTCAAGCTCAAACAAAGCATCGTGACGCGCCAGCATCAATGCGTTACCTGACTCCAGCAACAAGCGGCTGCCCGCCTTCGGAGCCTTGCTGGCACGCACATGCGCCAACACCCGCTGCTCGTCCAGCACCCGCTCAACCAGCACTTCAACCTTGCCACCGGTTTCTTTCTGCGCAAACAGTCGCGCCGGAATTACTTTGGTGTTGTTGAACACCAGCAAGTCACCCGGCTGTAAAAACTCCGGCAGTTCAGCAAAGTGACGATGCTGTAATGCACCTTCTAGCCCGTTAAGCACCAGCAAACGACTAGCGCTGCGTTCAGTCAACGGATAACGGGCAATCAGCTCGTCTGGCAGGTCAAATTGAAAATCGGCAACACGCATCTGGCATACATCAAAAAATTGGAGCGCAAAGCTTAACGGAAAAAACCCTTCCTGACCATGTAAAAGCAATTGACCTAATACAAATCACCCCCTATAATCTCGCGCCATGCCTCGGTGGCGGAATTGGTAGACGCAGCGGATTCAAAATCCGCCGTTGGTAACAACGTGGGAGTTCGATTCTCCCCCGAGGCACCAAATACAGCCCTTAACTACTTGATAGTTAGGGGCTTTTTTTATTTCATGGCGTAAATTTGGCGAAATCCTATCCATTTCGTCCAACCTCTGTCGGCAGCCCCCCACTCCTTTGTGCACGCGCAATCACCCCGCAAAGACATCATATAGCTACCTTCTCTGTTGTCCTGCCGCTTGTCCGGCAACCCTTAAAGTCACTAGTCAAACACCTTCATTGATGCAGTAACTCCGAAGTGCCGCTGAGTATTTCGTCATATGACATCCTTATGGCATATGGCTATGAATTGACCTATATCACGATCTTGTAATTCTCATAAAAGCACCCGCTAAAAGCATGTCATTATCCGCGGAAGTTTAGGCCGTCTGCAGTCTGTCCTTTACTGAACATCATAGGGATAGCGGCCCCGTACTGATGCAACTCATAATCAAAACAAAAGTATGAGCATCATGAAAAAACGAACTGTACAAGACACAGAAATCAAATTTGCCATAACCGAGCAGCTGATTTCTGCAACCGATTGTCGCGGTAAAATCACTTATGTAAACGATGCCTTTACTCGGGTATCCGGGTATAGCCGCGAGGAGCTTATTGGCCAGCCCCACAATATTATCCGGCACCCGGATATGCCCCGAGCAGCATTTGCCAACCTGTGGACAACCTTGCAAGCAGGAAAGTGCTGGCGTGGACTCGTCAAAAACCGCACCAAAGAAGGCAATTACTACTGGGTAGATGCGTTCATAACACCCATTACCCGCTACGGTAAAACCATTGGCTATCAGTCTGTGCGCAGCGTGCCTTTCGATAGCACCAAGGAGCGAGCCAGCAAAATATACGGGCAGTTGGCAAAAGCAGATACGGGTGTTGGCAGAGTCCCGGCTGAAACCAAATCGCTGCCCAAGCGTCTCCATGCAGTCTTAGTGCCCGCTACCAGCATCGCCATCATCACTGGCGTTTCTATTGCAGCTGCCTCTCTGGAGCTTGGGCTGTACTGGACAGCTGCCCTAACCGGAGTCACCGGTATCCTGGGCGTTCTGTACAGCACTTATCGGGTAGCACAGCTTGCCAATAAAGCTCGTGCCATATCTGATAACCCAGCCATGACACCCGTCTATACAGGCAAACAATGTGATCTGGGAGCCATTGAGTATTCACTTGGAGTCAGAGAGGCGGAAGTACTGGCTATCGTATCAAGGCTGGGCTGCAGCATTCAGGTCGTACAAAAAACAGGCAATACTGCCAGCAGTAATATTGAACAAGTCATGCAAGCCTTGAATCAGCAGACCCAGTTTACTGGGGAAGTCATCACGGCAATGAATAGCCTCGCAACAGGGCAACTACAGATTAATCAGAGCACCATGGCTATGACCAGCGCCGCACAAGAGTCGGGCATGGCTGGAGCCGATGCACGTCAGGCCATTGAAGCATTACTCGCTGACATTGCAGCACTCAGCGACGAACTACAGGGGGTACGACATCTGGTTCAGGCCACAGCCGAACAAACAGGCGAAATCGGCACCATGCTGGAAGCAATCACACAAATTTCACAACAAACCAACCTGCTCGCGCTCAACGCCGCTATTGAAGCCGCTCGCGCCGGAGAGTCTGGTCGCGGTTTTGCCGTGGTGGCTGACGAGGTTCGTAAGCTGGCTGGCCAAACCGACCAATCAACCGCACAGATAAAAATCATTATTGAGCGTCTGCAACAAACTGCACAAAACTCAGAGCGAGCTATTGCTGCCGGCGTAAAAAACTCGGCCCTGACAACTCAAACCGCTCAGCGGGTGGGTGTAGATCTTGGGCAAATTGCTACCGAGGTTGAAGCCATCGGAATTCAGGCCTCCCAAATCCTCCAGTCCATGCAAGGCCAGTCGGCACTATGCGAGCACACAAGGGCACTCATGAATGAACTTGATCAGCGCGCCGAGATCGCCCACAAAGTAGCCAGTACAGCCCAGTCCGGGTACCTAGAACTAAGTAACGAAATGGACGAGCTGGATGCACTCACTCAGCATTTTTTGAAAAATGCACAGCGTTACCAAGGCTGATCAATTGGGTAAAGCCAGTGATTCCCAATTGAAAGCTCGTAATGCACCACTGTAAAAACGCTCAAAAGCAAAACCCAAAAACTGTAGCCCACTTTTATATTGCAGCAAGCCCTCAACCATACAGAGCAATGCTGACTGCATCACACCAGGCTTCGTGCAGACCTCAACTCTTAAAAGATTACGCACACAAAAAAGCCCCACTGGCTTTCACCAATGAGGCTTTTGTTGTCTGGTTGCGGGAGCAGGATTTGAACCTACGACCTTCGGGTTATGAGCCCGACGAGCTACCAGACTGCTCCATCCCGCGGCGCCTATTATAGGGGCTAATTCCGACTCGTCAAGCTCATTTCTGTTTTTATTCCAAACCAGTCCCTGAACCACCTTTTTCCAGGACCACAGCCACCCCGAGTTCACTGCCTGCCAAACCAACCTGCAGAACGCTTTCTGCTACAATGCCAACTTTCTTTTACCTGGTTTGGATCACCATGCAATCAGCCCAAAACCGCACCCGACCATTTCGCCTGCAGCAGGCTGATCCCGAACAGTTTCGGGCCGCCACACGCAAAGCGTCAATTCGCATCATTATTGTATTTGCCATTTCCGCCATGCTGCTGTCTGCTTTGCTGGTAACCGTCTTTGGCGAAACCGGTGGCAACAACTTCAAGTGGAACCTGACTGGTGTCGGATTGGGTCTTCTGCTGACGTCGGCACTGGTCGGCGGGCTATTTATCAAGCAGGACTGGATGAGCGCATCAGTATATAGCTGGCGACTCAAGCGCAGCCTAATGAGCATTACCAACCAGATGCACCAGCTCAAAGCGGCAGTCGAACAACAGGACCCGCAAGCCATGCTGCTGCTGCGTTTTTATCACCAGGCGCTGTATCACATGCACTCTCTTGACGGCAATTCCAGCGCAGCCAGCGACCTGGTCCACGAAATGGATGCCCACGCTGCCGCCATGTCAGCCATGCAGCTTGAACTGGAACAACCCGAACTCAATCCGGCCTGGCTACTTCACATCAAAGACCTGGCTCGCCAAAACACCCCATAAACGGACTATTTTCTAGCAAGGAACCCTCATGTCCCTGACTCAACGTATTTTCATTGCCCTGCAATATCTGTTACCACATCACGCTTTGTCCCGCCTCATCGGCTGTCTGGCCAACTGTGAGCGTCCCGGCATTAAAAACGCCCTGATTCGACGCTTTATTCAGCGCTATGACGTCGACATGGAGCAGGCCGAACGCAAACAGCCAGAAGATTTTAAGCATTTCAATGATTTCTTCACCCGCTCGCTGATAGCGGGTGCCCGTCCGGTTGACGACACTAGCAACGGTATTGTCTGTCCGGCTGATGGTGCCATCAGCCAGCTCGGCCCGATTCGTCATGGTCGGGTATTTCAGGCCAAGGGCCACGATTACAGCCTGCACGAGCTGCTCGGTGGCGACAGTGAACGTGCCAAGCCTTTCAAGGATGGCCTGTTCGCTACCGTTTACCTGTCGCCCAGAGATTATCACCGCGTACATATGCCGCTGGCCGGCACCCTGAAAGAAATGGTGTATGTTCCCGGCAAACTATTTTCCGTCAACCAGACCACCGCCGAGAACGTCCCTGAACTGTTTGCCCGCAACGAGCGCGTTGTTTGCGTCTTTGATACCGAAGCCGGCCCCATGGCTGTGATACTGGTAGGCGCCATGATTGTTGCCAGTATCGAAACCGTCTGGGCTGGTGAAGTCGCGCCTGCTCGTCGCCGTCTGCAAGCCTTTGATTACAGTGAAGCCGGGCGTCAGCCTGTGTATCTGGACAAGGGTGCAGAAATGGGCCGTTTCAAGCTGGGCTCGACAGCCATCGTGTTATTTGGTCCGCAAGCTGTCCAGTGGCAGGAAAGCCTGGCCGAAGGCTCTTCTGTACGCATGGGGCAAAATATGGGCCTCGTGCTTAACAGCAACTGACAAATCCCGCCGCAATAATGACCAGAGACAACATACAAACTAGTGGCATTATGATATAAACTTGCATTCAATGGATTTAAGCGATTAGCAGCCCCACTATGAGTCAAACAACCCAGTTGGTTTCCCCTGCCAAGCCTGCAGCACCGGCCGCTGTGATCCGCGAATTGTCTTTTTGTAAAACCACTGTTCGGGATCTGACAGTCTGGCTACACAAGCTGCCCAAAGCCAATACAGGCGAATACTCCCGCCAGATTTATCTGGCTTTGAGCGAATTGAGCAGCTTGCAGGCTGCACCCGAGCTGCGCATGCAGCTACTGGAGCTGTTGCGCCCTGAAGTCGCCCTGATTACCAGACAGCTGGAAGATAACCATCTGGCCAGCTGCGTAATTCTCAATGCTCGTGCCACTAAAGTGGCCAACCTGTGTCAGACCCTGCAACACCACCTGAACACGGGTTACAAGCAGATAGCCGTAGACCTGCAAAGTAAAAAAGGCAGCCTGCTGGCTCTGGCCATTCAACGCACCTTGCACGGATTGTTTACCACGCTGGCCCGCTCATACCTGACTTATCGCAATGTTCCGGCAGGGCTCTGGTTTGAAATCCACCAGATGTACCGGCTGTCCGCTCACCACGGACTACTGGCACAAACAGTCCAGGACCCGCTACGTGACGGGGCTGAGCAAACCCTGATGCAGGCTTATTGCTGCGCCTTGCTATTGGGCTGCTCGCGCGCCAACCAGATGCGTCAGTCTGATATCAAATTGCTGGTTGCAGCCCTGCCGCAATGGTCCCAGCTGGTCAGCCTGCAAGATATCGGCAGTAATGACGCACTGTTCGCCGTTGCGCTAGCTACTGACACCCCGCCCCGTTATCAGGCCCTGCTTAATTTAAGTGGCCGCAACCACATGCTGGGGCTCAACACCCGGGTTCTGACCGAAGCAATTCTTGAACGCTTGCAAGCCGACAAGCACACTGATCTGCCACATAACCCAATTAAGCCGGGCACACCGCTTCCACTGCTGCAACAGCTGGCTTGCGCCTGGGGCGATATCGCCAAGCGTGATTTTCCGCGCACAAATGTCAACGCATCACTGGAACTATGTCTGGGCATGAGTGCTGTGCATTATCACCTTGCCGATAAAAAAAGCTTTGAGCAGACTCTCGACCGCCCCTTGCCGGAACCCTCTTTGCAACTCTCTCCTGATCCCAGTCATGAAGCTGCAGACATCTGGGCCATGGCTGTAGATGTGGAAATAGAGCGCAACAGCCTTTCCCACAATGGATTTATTGATTACCAGAAACCCGGACAAGAAGCTTCTTCAACAGAAGAAAACCAGCGGGACTACAGCGCCTTATATCCCGTATTAACGGCTGCGGTGGTCAACCAGAGCCCCGGCGGATATTGTCTGGAGTGGACTAAAGATGCACCTCCGAACCTGCAAACTGGCGACTTGCTGGCCTTGCGGGACACCCCCGGACACAACTGGTCAATCGCCACCGTGCGCTGGATTCGCCAAAACAGTCAGGCGGGTGCGAAAATTGGTATTGAACTAATGGCCCATCGTGCCGAGCCTTGCGGCAGCCAGTTGCTGCGTGCCGGTAAAGCAGCCAGCAACTATCTGCGCGCATTACGCATTCCAGCAATCAGCGCCATCTCGCGCCCCGCCCAGCTGATTACTGCAAAAGTCCCGTTTCGGGAAGGCTGTACCGTAACGCTCAACGTCAACGGTGAAGAAAGCCGGATTGTTCTTGGCCGTCTGGTCCAGCAAACCGCCAGCTACAGCCAGTTTGAATATGCACCAGCCGTCTCCTCTGCAAGTACATCCACACCTAAAATGAGCCCAAACCCAACCGATCATGCTAAGGTTGGCGACCAAGACGACTTCCACTCTTTGTGGGATCTCCTATAATCCAGTTTTCAGTCGGGTGCATATCGCGCACCTGAATGTATTCCGAACCTGCAACCGGAGCGCCAGCCTGTTTCTTTTCGCTGCCGGTATTGCGGGACTTTGTCCTTCATGCCCAAACGGTATTTATGGCTATTGAACGCAAAGCAGTACGCCTGCTGATTATCGAAGACTCACAAAACGAGGCAGAACGCATTGTCAGCCTGTTTCGCAATTCTGGCCTGCCCACCCGAGTTCACCGGAGCAGCGACCCCGAAGCGCTCACCGAAGCGCTGGTTAATCCGTGGGACTTGTGCATTGCCTCTTCGGACTGCAAACAGTTGCCACCGCTGACAGCACTGCGTATTTTGCAAAAAACCGGTCGTGACCTCTCCTTTATCCAGCTGGTTGCAGAGCAAGACTCCAATCTGATCGTTGAAGCCCTGCAGCAAGGCGCCCAGGCAGCAGTCCCGAAAGGCGAAGATGAACATCTGATGCTGGTGGTACAACGCGAACTGGCCAGCCTATATCAGCGCCGCAGTCTACGCGCTGCTGAAGTGGCGCTGCTGGAAGCAGAAAAGCGCTGCCAGCTGCTGCTCGACAGCTCGATTGACGCCATTGCCTATGTGCACGAAGGCATGCACATTTATGCCAACCGCGCCTATCTCAAGCTGTTCGGTCATAACGATCTTGATGATCTGGCCGGTATCCCGATGATTGATTTGATTGCAGCCGGTGACCAGGCCAGCTTCCGGGAGTTTTTACGCAATTATCAAAGTGAAACCGATCTGGCCGACTTCCAGTGCAGCGGCATCAACACCAAAAATGAAGAGTTCAGTGCCAAAATCAATTTTTCACCGGCCATATACGATGGTGAACGCTGCATTCAGGTGGTGATCCGTACGGATAGTGACAACGCCGAACTGGAACAAAAACTCAAGGCAATGAGCAGCCAGGACCTGGTTACAGGGCTGTACAACCGCCAGCGTTTCCTTGAGCTGTTGAGCTCTGCCGTGGAACAGGCAGTCAGCAGCGGCGAAAACGCCAGCCTCGCCTACATCAAGATTGACGACCACACCCGACACACCGCCGAGCTGGGCATTGCCGGCATTGATCTGCTGCTGGCTGATCTGGCACAGGTTATTCGCCAGACCCTGGGCAAAGAAACTCAGCTGGCCCGTCTGGCCGACAACGTATTTTGCGCCCTTAAACCCGGCACCAGCCCTGCACAGCAACAACCCGAACTGGAAAGCCTGCTGGAAGCAGTTGCCAACAAACTGTTTGATATTTCCGGACGCACTGCACAAGTGACCCTGTCAATTGGTGCAGCGGTGATCAGCGAAACCACCAGCAAGCCAGCCGAAGTACTGGATCGGGCCCGCCGCAGCAGTGAAGAAAACAGCGCAGGCAACCACCTGCACATTCACAATCCGACAGATGATCTGGCCGCCTCCGCAAGCCGTGGCAATATCATTGCCATGATCCAGCATGCACTGGAAACCAACGGTTTCAAGCTGTTGTTCCAGCCTGTGATCAGCCTGCGCGGAGATCAGGACGAACTGTATGAAGTTTTGCTGCGGCTGGTTACTCCACAGGGCGAGGAAGTGCCGCCCAATGACTTCCTCAATGCCGCCATCAGCTCCGGACTGGCCGAAAAAATAGATCGCTGGGTACTGCTCAACGCCATCAAGCTGCTGACCCGCCACCGCGCCAAAGGCCACAAAACCACTTTATTCGTACACCTGTCCAGCGCCAGCCTGCAAGACCAGTCGCTGCTGCCCTGGCTGGCTGTCGCCCTGAAAGCTGCTCGCCTGCCGGCTGACTCGCTGATTTTCCAGATCCGTGAAACGGATGCCATCGGCTATCTGAAGCAGGCCAAGGAACTGGTTGAAGGTTTACGCAACCTGCATTGTCAGGTTGCGCTGGGCCAGTTTGGCTGCGCTGTCAATCCGTTCAACACACTCAATCACCTGTGTGTCGACTATGTAAAAGTGGACGGCTCCTTTACCAGCGAGCTGCACGAAAAAGCCAATCAGGATGTTCTCACAGAAATGCTCGCCGCCCTGCAAGCGCAGGCCAAGCAAACCATTGTGCCCTATGTCGAAAGCGCCAGTATTTTGTCCATCCTCTGGCAAGCGGGTGTCAACTACATTCAGGGGCATTATCTGCAAGGTCCCAGCAGCAATATGGATTATGATTTTGGTGCGAATAACTGATTCCATCTTTTCCCTGCACGTCCGCCTGATCCGGGAGTTCGCATGAGCGGCTTACACATCGGTCCGGTCCGGCTCGCCAACAACCTGGTATTGGCTCCCATGGCCGGCATCAGTGATCGCCCTTTTCGCGAGCTGTGCCGCCACTACGGAGCGGGCATGGCTGTTGCCGAAATGCTGACCAGCGATACCCGCCTCTGGCACAGCCGCAAGTCCAGCTTGCGCCTGGTAGACCACAGTGATGCCGAGCCGCGTGCGATCCAGATTGCCGGCTCCGAGCCGGAACAAATGGCAATCGCCGCCCGTGCTTGCACCGAAATGGGCGCACAAATCATTGATATCAACATGGGCTGTCCGGTCAAGAAAGTCTGCAATAAAGCAGCCGGCTCAGCGCTACTGAAAGACGAGCTGCTGGTGGCCGATATTTTACGTGCCACCGTTGCCGCTACTGAGGTTCCGGTCACGCTGAAAATCCGTACCGGCTGGGATGCTGACAACAAAAACGCTCTGCACATTGCCCGCATTGCCGAGCAGGAAGGCATCCTGGCGTTGTCCATTCATGGTCGCACTCGGGCCGACCGCTTCAACGGGCACGCCGAATACGACACCATTGCCGCAGTCAAGCAGGCAAGCGGCATTCCCGTGTTGGCCAATGGCGACATCAACAGCCCGGAAAAAGCCCGCTTCGTTTTGCAGCACACCGGTGCCGATGGCTTGCTGATTGGCCGTGCCAGCCAGGGCCGCCCGTGGATTTTTCGTGAAATACAACACTACCTGAATACAGGTGAGCGGCTACCGCCAATCACATTAGGTGAAATGCAAGAGACCCTGACGCAACATCTTGCTAGAATGTACGCTTTCTATGGTCCGGTCATGGGCGCGCGTATCGCCCGCAAGCATCTGGCCTGGTATCTGCAATCACTGCCCGGCGCCCGTGAATTTCGTACCCTGTTCAACAGTTACGACTGTGCAGACCTGCAGCAGCAGGCCATTGGGCTGTTTTTTGCCCGCCTGCAAGCCCTGGGCATTGAACATGCCGCATGAAAACCGTTAGTAAATTATGGAACAAGCAACCGTGAGCCAACACCCAACCCTTCCTGCCAGCGTGGACTCAGGCCAGCCACTCAGTCTTCGCGCCTGTGTGGAAATGACCCTGCACAACTACTTCACCCACCTTGACGGCACCGAAGTGACCAATGTCTATCAACTGGTCCTTAACGAAGTGGAAGCCCCGCTGCTGACAACCGTCCTGCAATATACCAGTGGAAATCAGAGCAAAGCTGCTGAAGTACTTGGCCTAAACCGCGGTACCCTGCGCAAAAAACTCAAAGAACACAATCTACTGTAACCTCCATGGCTGCCGTCTTGCAGCTGATACAACCTGGAAAACCTGATGACTGATCAAACTGCCAAAACTGCAGTGCGTCGCGCACTGATTAGCGTTTCTGACAAAACCGGCGTCGTGGAGTTTGCCCGCGCCCTGAACCAGCTGGGTGTAGAAATCCTCTCTACCGGCGGCACTTTCAAGCTGCTGTGCGACAATGGCATCCCTGCTGTGGAAGTGGCTGATTACACCGGTTTTCCGGAAATGATGGATGGCCGGGTCAAGACCCTGCACCCCAAAATTCATGGCGGCATTCTCGGTCGTCGCGCCGTGGACGGCGCAGTCATGGACGAGCACGGCATCAAGCCGATTGACCTGGTTGCAGTCAACCTGTACCCCTTTGCCGCCACGGTTGCCAAAGACGGCTGCACCTTGCCGGATGCAATTGAGAATATTGATATCGGCGGCCCGACCATGGTGCGCAGCGCGGCGAAAAACCATAAAGATGTAGCCATTGTCGTCAATAGCGCTGACTACGACAGTATTGTTGCCTCCCTGCAAGATGGCGGCCTGACTTACGCGCAACGTTTTGGTCTGGCCCTGAAAGCCTTTGAGCACACCGCCGCCTACGACGGCATGATTGCCAACTATCTGGGCACCATTGATCAACAGGCCGAAGCCCTGTCGACCGAAGGGCGCAACCTGTTTCCGCAAACCTTTAATAGCCAGTTCATCAAGACACAAGACATGCGCTACGGTGAAAACCCGCACCAGGATGCGGCGTTTTATGTAGAAGCCAATCCAGCTGAGGCCAGCGTGGCAACTGCTACCCAAATTCAGGGCAAAGAATTGTCGTTCAACAACGTGGCCGATACCGACGCTGCGCTGGAGTGCGTCAAGAGCTTCACCAAGCCCGCCTGCGTCATCGTCAAGCATGCCAACCCCTGCGGCGTAGCCGTGGTACCAGAAAACGAGGGCGGCATCCGTCAGGCTTATGAGCTGGCTTACGCCACCGACAGCGAATCTGCATTTGGCGGCATCATCGCCTTCAACCGCGAGCTGGACGGCGAGACCGCAGCTGCGATTGTCGAGCGCCAGTTTGTTGAAGTGATCATTGCTCCGTCCATTTCTGCCGCAGCCCGTGAAGTGGTTGCTGCCAAAGCCAATGTACGCTTGCTGGAATGCGGCCAGTGGTCCGAGCAGCGTGCCGCTGCCTGGGACTTTAAGCGCGTCAACGGCGGCCTGCTGGTACAAAGCCGCGACATCGGCATGATTACTGCCGACGATCTGAAAATCGTCACCCGCCGCGCACCAACCGAAGCAGAAATTCATGATCTGATTTTTGCCTGGAAAGTGGCCAAGTTCGTCAAGTCGAACGCCATTGTCTACGCCAAAAACCGCCAGACCGTTGGTGTCGGTGCAGGCCAGATGAGCCGCGTCAACTCCGCCCGCATTGCAGCGATCAAGGCCGAACACGCCGGTTTGCCGGTGCCGGGTGCAGTCATGGCCTCCGATGCATTCTTCCCGTTCCGTGACGGGATCGACAACGCGGCCAAGGCCGGCATTCGCGCCGTGATCCAGCCCGGCGGTTCCATGCGCGATGCAGAAGTAATCGCCGCTGCCGACGAGGCCGACATTGCCATGGTATTCACCGGCATGCGCCATTTCCGCCACTGATTTGAGGCTTGAGGATTAGTTATGAACATTCTGATTATTGGTAACGGCGGACGCGAGCACGCGCTGGCCTGGAAAGTTGCCCAGGACCCTCGTGTCGCCAAGGTTTTCATTGCCCCCGGCAATGCCGGCACCGCGACCGAAGCCAAGTGTGAGAACGTCGACATTGCCGTCACTGAAATTGATCAGCTGGCTGCTTTTGCCAAGCAAAATCAGGTCGAGCTGACCATTGTCGGCCCCGAGGCACCATTAGTGCTGGGCGTGGTCGACAAGTTCCGCGAGGAAGGCCTGAACATTTTCGGCCCGACCGCCAAAGCGGCCCAGCTGGAAGGTTCCAAGGCATTCACCAAGGACTTTCTGGCCCGCCACAAAATTCCCACCGCTGGTTATGCTAACTTCACCGACACCGAACAGGCGCTGGCTTATGTGCGCGAAAAAGGCGCTCCGATTGTGGTCAAGGCCGACGGCCTGGCTGCCGGTAAAGGTGTAATTGTTGCGATGACCTTGCAGGAAGCCGAAGACGCCATTGTCGACATGCTGTCCGGCAATGCCTTTGGCGAAGCCGGCTCGCGCGTGGTGATCGAAGACTTCCTTGATGGCGAAGAGGCCAGCTTCATTGTCATGGTCGATGGCGAAAATGTACTGCCCATGGCCACCAGCCAGGACCACAAACGTGTCGGCGACGGCGACACCGGCCCCAACACCGGTGGCATGGGTGCTTACTCACCTGCTCCCGTCGTCACTGATGAAGTATTCCAGCGCGTGCTGGACCAGATCATCTACCCGACCGTGCGCGGCATGGCTGCCGAAGGCAACGTCTACACCGGTTTCCTCTATGCTGGCCTGATGATCGACAAAGCCGGCAATCCGCAAATCATCGAATACAACTGTCGTTTTGGCGACCCGGAAACCCAGCCGATTCTGCTGCGTCTGGAGTCCAGCCTGATCCTGTTGATCGAAGCCGCCATGGCCAAGGCGCTGGACAAGGTCGAAGCACAATGGGACCCGCGCCCAAGTCTCGGCGTGGTATTGGCTGCCGGCAACTACCCGGCGGACGATTATCTGAAAGGCAAAGTGATTCATGGGCTGGATGAAGCAGCCAAGCTGGACGGTAAAGTCTTTCACGCCGGCACCAGCCTGCAGGACGGCAAGATCATTAACAGCGGTGGCCGTGTGCTCTGCGCTACCGCCATGGGTGACACCGTAGCCGAAGCCCAGGCCAACGCCTATAAGCTGGCTGAGAAAATCAGCTGGGAAGGCAGCTTCTACCGTAAGGATATCGGCTATCGCGCCGTAGAGCGCGAGCGCGGCTGATATAACAGACTGCTGACTTCAAAAGCCTGCAATGCACCAAGTATTGCAGGCTTTTTATTGTTTGCGTTATCTCTTTTTCCAACAAAACCCACCCTCAGAGTAAACAAAACCCCGCACAGCCAAAGCCGGACGGGGGGTTGTCTTGAACCATGCAAGCCACACATGATTCACTCCTCAGTCATCATGAAACTCATATAAGCCTGCCGCCAGATTGTCAAAACGGGTATAACGGCCATGGAACATCAGCCGCACCGTACCAATCGGACCGTTACGCTGCTTGCCGATAATAATCTCCGCCACGCCTTTATATTCGGTATCCGGATGATAGACTTCATCCCGGTAAACAAACATGATCACGTCGGCATCCTGCTCAATCGCTCCTGATTCCCGCAAGTCCGAGTTAACCGGGCGCTTGTTTGGGCGCTGCTCCAGCGAACGGTTCAGCTGCGATAAAGCCACCACAGGGCAATCAAACTCTTTCGCCAACGCCTTCAGCGAGCGTGAAATCTCGGAAATTTCGTTAGTCCGGTTCTCGCTTGCCGCACCGCCGACCTGCATCAGTTGCAGGTAGTCGACCATAATCAGGCCGATCTCGCCGTGTTCACGAGCAACTCGGCGGGCACGCGCTCGCATTTCGGTCGGACTGATGCCTGCAGTATCATCAATGTGCAGCTTGGCACTTTGCAACAACGCTACAGTTGAAGTCATGCGTGCCCAGTCATCATCGTCCAGTTTGCCCGAGCGTACCTTGCTCTGGTCAATCCGCCCCAGCGACGACAACATCCGCATCACCAGTGACTCTGACGGCATTTCCAGTGAAAACACCAGCACGGTCTTGTCACTGTTCATGATTGCATTTTCAACCAGATTCATGGCAAAAGTGGTCTTACCCATGGATGGGCGGCCAGCGACAATTACCAAGTCAGCTGCTTGCAATCCGCTGGTCTGCTCATCCAGATCCTGAAAGCCCGTGGTCAAACCGGTAATCTGTGCATCACTGTGAAACAGTGTGTCGATGGTATCAATGGTTTTTGCCAATACCTCTTTCAGTGGAACCGGACCACCGCTTTTGGGCCGCGCTTCGGCGATCTGGAAAATTTTGCGCTCAGCTTCGTCGAGAATTTCTTCACCTTGTCGCCCTTGTGGTGCATACGCCATATCGGCAATTTCATTGCTGGCACTGATCAGCTGGCGCAATGTTGCACGCTCACGAATGATGCGTGCATAGGCCTGAATATTGGCTACTGAAGGGATATTGCTGGCCAGCTCGCCCAGATAGGCAATCCCGCCTACCTGACTCAGAGTAGCCTCATTATCTAGGTACTCGGACAACGTCACCACGTCAAACGGCTCGTTGCGCTCGGCCAGAGTGAAAATGGCACGGAAAATCAGCCTGTGGTCATGACGATAAAAGTCGGAAGCGATCAGTTGGTCACCCATGCGTTCCCATGCATTATTGTCCAGCATCAGACCACCCAGCACAGCCTGCTCCGCCTCTATCGAATGCGGCGGCACCTTGAGTGCTGCGGTTTCCAGATCATATTGCGGATTAACTTCTATTTCTTGCATAACTCAAGCCATCGACATCCAGGGGAAGTATGGGCCAAACCAGCCCTGTGCCCTCCATATGGGGGCAATCATGTTCTTATTCTATCCTTTGCGCAGACAAAAAAGGCACCTGCCAACCGACAGATGCCTTTTGTGCACACCAGCCTGAAGGGCTGTACGTGACTTATTCGCCGGTGACGATCAGCTTAACTTCTGCATCCACTTCGGAGTGCAGTTGCAGCAGAATGTCGTACTCGCCGGTCTGGCGAATGGTGCCTTCCGGCAGACGAACTTCGCTCTTGGCAATTTCGATGCCGCTGGCGGTCAGGGCATCTGCGATGTCCTGGGTACCAATGGAACCGAACAGCTTGCCTTCCTCACCTACGTTGGCGGTGATGGTGACTACCAGTTCGCTCAGCTGGGCAGCGCGGGCTTCGGCAGCAGCACGCTTCTCGCTGGCAACACGCTCCAGTTCGGCACGACGCGCTTCAAACTCGGCAATGTTTTCCGGGGTTGCAGCGGTGGCTTTGCCTTGTGGCAGCAGGTAGTTACGGCCGTAGCCGGATTTTACAGTAACTTTGTCGCCCAGGTTACCCAGGTTTGCGACTTTTTCCAGCAGGATGACTTCCATTTGGGTCTCACCTCTTGAAGATATTATTCACCGTTGTCCGTGGAATCTGCATTGTTTTTAGCCAATGCCCTGAGCCCACGAAAATCAAACACACTATCGGCCAAGGCCAAAATAATCAGAAGCGGATACAGCAGCTGTATGAACAGGAACATCCCGACATAAAAGCCAATCAGGGGAAAACGCCCCATTTTGTAACGGGCAACCACCCCATGCACCAAGGCCACACCTGCCACACCCAGCGGTATCGCACACAGGGGCATGAGTGCTCCTGCCTGCGTACTCAGGCGTGGTGCCAGCAGCATGCCCATCACCAGCAGGCCTGCGACAGCAGCCGGCAAGCGTATGGCGCGAAACTCCTGGCCAAAGCCGCCCGGGTTATACAGGACTGCCTGCCAGTAACGCGCCAAAACCAGAGCTGCCAAAGACAGCATCTGTGCTACTGCTGCCATCAGTCCGGTCAGCACAGGAGTCAGCAGCTCAAGCATGCGTGCTTGTGACTCTGCATCCAGCTGCTGCCAGGCCTCGGCAAACACATTGGGCATGGCCTCCTGCATCATCTGCGACAACTGCCCGATGGTATCGGCAAAAACTACCGACAACATCCAGGCTGCGCCCAGTCCGACCAGCATGCTGCACAGCAACACCCTGATCCAGGATGTACTCTCGCGCAGCAAATGAGCCATCACCAGGCTGCCCGCTATCACCAGCAATACATAGGGATCGCCGTACAGCGCCCAGATCAGCGCGGGTACCAGCGCCCAGACGATGACATTGATCGACTGGGCCAACCCTCTGCGCAGCAGCACCAGGCTGGCACCGGCTGCACTGAGCCAGAACAGTAAGGGCAGGGCCGCAGTCAGGCCAACCACAAGGGCTGCCTGCTTGCGTCCACGCATGATGTACTCGGCGAGTGCCCGCATGCCTGCTTGTATCCTAAATCCGATCAGCCGTTAATTAACGGTCGTGGCTGTCGGTGTATGGCAGCAAAGCCAGGAAGCGCGCGCGCTTGATGGCGGTTGCCAGCTGACGCTGGTACTTGGCTTTGGTGCCGGTAATGCGGCTGGGTACAATTTTGCCGGTTTCGGAAACATAGGCTTTCAGGGTGTTGAGATCTTTATAGTCGATCTCCTGGATGCCTTCTGCGGTGAAACGGCAGAACTTGCGACGACGGAAAAAACGTGCCATGACTGTTGCTCCTCAATAATTCCGGTGATTACTCGTCAGCGTCTTCGCTGTCGCTGTCTTCGTCGTCACCATCGACATCTTCGTCGTCGGCGTCTTCGTCGGCAGTTTCGGTACGCTCGCGGCGCTCGCGGCGCTCGTTACGGCCTTCTTCAGCCTTGAGCATTTCAGACTGCTCGGTAACAGCTTCGTCGCGACGGATGATCAGGTTGCGCAAAACAGCATCGTTATAACGGAAGCTGTCTTCCAGCTCGGCCAGAACCTTGCTGCTGCACTCAACGTTGAGCAGTACGTAGTGAGCTTTGTGGATATCATTGATGGAGTAAGCCAGTTGACGGCGGCCCCAGTCTTCGTGGCGGTGTACCTTGCCACCGTCTTCTTCGATCAGCTTGGTGTAGCGCTCGACCATACCGCCGACCTGCTCGCTCTGATCCGGGTGGACCAGGAATACGATTTCGTAATGACGCATAGATGCTCCTTACGGGTTGTAGTCTGCCGGCCATTCCGGTCAGACAAGGAGTGAATGAAAAACCTGCTGCAACCGCCTTTATACGGAAACAACAAGGGCGCATATTCTATCCGAACGCCGGGACAGGTGCAATCTATGGATACCATAAGAAGCGCCTGCTCCCGGCTTGCGCGTTACAAATACTTATCTGCAGCGGCGACAGCATGCAGGTGCAGCAAACTCTGTACTGCCAAAGGCGGCTTTGCAGGGTGCCTACATGGATGTACTTGCCTCGCATTTGTTATGCCTGCATGCCACCACCATCGCTCTCGTTGCAAAGTGAAAAGCATCAAGCTCCATCACACTATCCTTAAAGCCCCCGCTGCCGCCGGATTTCGAACAGACAAACCCCGCTCGCTACCGAGACGTTCAGGCTGCTCACCGAACCCAGCATCGGTAGCTTGACCAGATAGTCACAATGCTCCCGGGTCAGGCGGCGCATACCCTTGCCTTCTGCACCCATCACCAGCGCCAGCGGTCCGCGCAAATCCTGCTGATAGATACTGGCCTGCGCCTCACCGGCAGTGCCGGCAATCCACACGCCTTTTTTCTGTAAATTTTGCAAAGTACGCGCCAGGTTGGTCACTGCCACCAACGGCACGACTTCGGCAGCGCCACAGGCCACCTTGCGGACTGTGGCATTCAGAGTAGCGGACTTGTCCTTGGGAATAATCACTGCGTGCACACCTGCCGCATCGGCAGTACGCAAGCAAGCACCCAGGTTGTGCGGATCAGTCACACCATCCAGCACCAGCAACAGTACCGGCTCAGAGGTACGGTCCAGCAGCTCGTCCAGCATGGCTTCGCCCCAGATCTGGCTCGGGCTGACCAGTGCCAGCACACCCTGATGCACGCCATCCGTTTTTTCATCCAGCTCGGCACGCTCAACCAGACGAACCTCTATGCGCATGGTTTGCGCCTGCTCACGCAGCGCCTCAACACTGGCGTCCTGCCGGCCTTTGGCCAGCCATAACTGCTTGACCCGCTTTGGGTGATGGGCCAGCAAAGCACTGACCGCATGAATCCCGTATACCTGTTCCAGATCACTCATAGTAGCCAGACTTCCTCGACTTGCTCACTGCCTTGCGCTTTTTACCCTGCGCCTTCTTTGCTTTACCAACTGGTTCCTTCACAGCCGACTTATCAGTTTTTGGCATGGCTTTCTGTCTGCCTTTGCCACCCCCTGCCGACTCACCCGCTGGACGCATCCGTGTTTTCACCCGCGCTTGCTGCTCGGCCTGACTCAGCTCGAAATCAATTTTGCGCTCGTCCAGATCAACACGCGCTACCACCACTTCAATGCTGTCGCCCAGTCGATAATTACGACCGCTGCGCTCCCCCACCAAACGATGATAAACCGCCTCAAAATGATAATAGTCGGCAGGCAAGGCTGTTATGTGCACCATGCCTTCGACAAAAATGTCGTCCAGCTCGACAAACAGGCCAAAGCCGGTGACTGCCGTCACCACACCAGAGTAAATCTCACCAATGCGCTCCAGCATAAATTCACACTTGAGCCAGGTCACCACATCGCGCGTAGCTTCGTCAGCCCGTCGCTCGGTGGCCGAGATCGCCACGCCAATCGCTTCCAGCTGCGATAGGTCGTAAGGGTAAATCTTCGCTTTAGGCAGGGGGCTCGCGCCAGCACGCACGACGCGCTCGGACTGTCGTTTGGAACGAATAATGCTGCGAACTGCCCGGTGATTCAGCAAGTCGGCATAACGGCGAATCGGCGAAGTAAAGTGCGTATACGACTCGTAATTCAAACCAAAGTGACCAATATCTTCCGGGCTGTACTCCGCCTGACTCAACGAGCGCAGCATGACCGTCTGAATCAGTTCGAAATCAGGCCGCTCACGCACCTGCTCCAACAGTCGCAAGTAGTCCTGCGGGGTTGGCAGCTGTTTACCCTTGTTTACACTCAGGCCAAGAGTCGCCAAAAAGCCCTGCAGTTTTTCCAACTTGGCTTCCGGCGGACCATCGTGAATCCGGTACAGTCCCGGTAGTTTGTGAGTGTGCAAAAAGTCAGCCATGGCCACGTTGGCGCACAGCATGCACTCCTCAATCAGCTTGTGGGCATCATTGCGTTCGGTCGGCAGAATTTCGGCAATTTTGCGATCCTCGCCAAAAACAATATAGGTCTCGCGAGTCTCGAAATCGATTGCACCACGATTCTTGCGCTGTTTGGCCAACGCCTTGTACAAGTCATAAAGATCTTGCAAATGCGGCACCAGCGCTTTGCGCTGTTTGCTCGCCTCTCTACCTTCTTTACTCTCGGGATGCTCCAGAATGGCACCCACTTCATCATAAGTCAGGCGGGCATGCGAGCGGATGACTGCTTCAAAAAAGCTGTATTGCTGAATTTTCCCGCTCCGCGACACTCGCGCCTGACACACCATGGCCAGACGGTCCACATCCGGATTAAGCGAACACAATCCATTGGACAGCTCAACCGGCAGCATGGGAATGACCCGCTCCGGAAAATAAACCGAGTTACCCCGCTTGGCTGCCTCTGCATCCAGTGCAGAACCGATTTGCACATAGTGCGAAACATCAGCTATCGCCACATAGAGCTGCCAGCCACCCTGCTCCGGATCACCTGTCGGCTCACAATAAACCGCATCGTCAAAATCGCGGGCATCAACACCGTCAATGGTAACAAAGGGCAGATCACGCAAATCAATACGCTTGAGCTTGTCCTTGTCGCTGACTTCATCACTGAAGCGTCCGGCTTCTTTCAGCACTGCCTCGGGCCATTCGTGAGGAATATCGTAGTTGCGAATGGCAACGTCAATTTCCATGCCGGGCGCCATATAGTCACCCAGCACTCGCATCACAGCACCTTGCGCGGGCATCCGGGCGGTTGGCCAGTGGCTGATATGCACCTCGACCAGCTGGCCGACCTGCGCCCCGCCGGACATGCCGGGCGTGATGATAATTTCATGTTGCATGCGCGTATTGTCAGGAATGACAAAGCCCAGACCATTTTCTTCGTGGTAGCGGCCAACCAGACTTTCACGGGCGCGCTCGACTACTTCAGCCACTACGCCCTCACGACGGCCACGCTTGTCAAAACCGGCAACTCGCACCAGTACACGATCGCCGTGGAAGACGCTACGCATCTGCACCGGGCTAAGGAAAATGTCTTCGCCCTCGCCTTCGGGCAGCAGCCAGCCAAAGCCGTCGCGATGACCTTGCACACGACCTGCTACCAGATCCAGCTTGTCCACGGGCGCGTAAGCGCCACGACGGGTATATACCACTTGGGCATCACGCTCCATCGCCCGCAGGCGACGGCGTACCGCCTCGATATCATCTTCGTCACACAAACCGAACTCGGCACAAAGCTGCTCACGGGTTGCCGGCGCACCACGTTCGGCCAGATGCTGCAAAATCAGGGTGCGACTGGGAATGGGGTTCTCATATTTTTGCGCTTCTTGCGCGGCTTCGGGGTCTTGCCCCTGCCATTTGGCTTTCAAAATTCTTCTATCCTTTTGACTCTAAAATAAGGTATTGCCTGAAGTATTTTTCCTTCAGGGCTTTACAAATGCATTCTGGGGACGTATATTCTCGCCCGCACAACGCCAGAGTTGCAATGCAAATTGTGATGAATGATTGATGTATGTGCCCAGGTGGTGGAATTGGTAGACACGCTAGTTTCAGGTACTAGTGGCTTAACGGCTGTGGAAGTTCGAGTCTTCTCCTGGGCACCAAATCATGAATGACAACATTGAAATGGCAATCTGGCTTAGATTATACGCTTAACGACTTGCTTTGTCGTAACTTATAACAGTATAATCTGCGCCCTGCCCAGGTGGTGGAATTGGTAGACACGCTAGTTTCAGGTACTAGTGGCTTAACGGCTGTGGAAGTTCGAGTCTTCTCCTGGGCACCATACAAAAAAACCCTCAAGTTTACGCTCGAGGGTTTTTTATTGCCTGCCGACTCACAAGTCCGCAACTCCAGCCGCCACCGGCCAGCACAAAACCGGACAGCAAACGTACGAATAAAAAAACGGCACACTGCTCGCACAGGTGCCGTTTTTCAATGCTGTATCAACAGCCCTCAAGCCACATCAGGCATAAGGATGACGCAGCACGATGGTTTCATTGCGATCAGGGCCCGTAGACACAATATCCACCGGCGTACCAACCAGCTCTTCCAGTCGCTTGACGTAGGCCAGCGCATTGGCCGGCAACTCATCCAGCGAAGTCAGGCCCAGGGTTGGCTCGCTCCAGCCCGGCATTTCTTCGTATACCGGTGTCAGATCGTCATAGCTGTCAGCCTCGGTCGGCGCATCGGTCAGCAGCTCACCCGCAGCATTTTTATAACCGACGCAAATCTTGACGGTTTCCAGTCCGTCCAGCACATCTAGCTTGGTCAGACACAAACCGGAAATGCTATTGATTTCTGCAGTACGGCGCAGAATCACCGCATCAAACCAGCCACAGCGACGCGCACGCCCGGTAGTCGAGCCGAACTCATGCCCCTTCTCGGCCAAACGGGCACCCGTCTCGTCAAATAGCTCCGTCGGGAAAGGGCCGGAGCCCACACGGGTGGTATAAGCCTTAGTAATACCCAGAATATAGTCAAGGTACAGCGGTCCAAAACCCGAACCAGTCGCAGTGCCACCAGCAGTGGTGCTGGAGCTGGTGACATAAGGGTAGGTACCGTGGTCAATATCCAGCAGCGCACCCTGCGCACCCTCAAACATGATGTGCGCGCCCTGCTTGCGCAGTTCGTGCAAACGGGCGGTAACGTCCTGCATCAGCGGCTTGAGGATATCGGCATAGGCCAGCGCATCTTTCAGCACCGTGTCGTAGCAAACCGGCTCAACCTTGTAAAAATGCTCAAGGGCAAAGTTGTGCAGCTCCATCACCTCTTTCAGCTTGACGGCAAAACGCTCGGCATCAAACAGGTCGGCAACGCGCAGGCCCCGGCGAGCCACCTTGTCTTCGTAAGCCGGACCAATACCACGACCCGTAGTACCGATTTTACCCTCGGCACGCACCGCTTCACGCGCCTGGTCCAGCGCCACATGGTAAGGCAGGATCAGGGTACAGGACGGACTGATACGCAAACGCTCGCGCACCGGAATGCCCTTTTCTTCCAGTTTGATCACTTCGCGCATCAGGGCATCCGGTGCTAGCACGACACCATTACCAATCATGCACTCGACATTGTCACGCAGAATACCCGATGGTATCAGGTGCAGTACGGTTTTTTCGCCATCAATCACCAGTGTATGACCGGCGTTGTGGCCGCCCTGAAAGCGCACCACTGCCTGCGCCTGATCTGTCAACAAATCGACAATCTTGCCCTTGCCTTCATCACCCCACTGAGTGCCAAGGATGACCACATTTTTACCCATTGGTAGTTGCCCTCTTCGCGCAAAATCAACGCCGCCAACCATCAGGCCGGCAGCCTGTGTAATTAAATCTGTCGGGCCAGCCACTGGCCTTCAATTTGTGTCAAATGGCGATTACAACCGGCTACGCCCGCATCTACCAGTGTCTGGCCGGGCAGCGCCTGAATCACTCTCTCGCCCTGCTGCCTGAGCATACAAACGGTCTGCCATAGCGCCGCATCATTATCAGCCGGTGCCCAAATCGCTGCCTGCTCAACTGGCTCGTCATCACCACCCAGACTAACCAGTGTTTTCAGGTCAGTGGAGAAACCGGTTGCAGGCCGTGAACGACCAAATACAGCACCAATATCATCATAGCGTCCGCCTTGGGCAATCGACTGGCCGATGCCCGGCACAAAAGCGGCAAACACCACACCTGTGTGATAGTTGTAGCCGCGCAGCTCGCTCAAATCAAAATACACCGGAATGTGCGGATAACGCTCGCCCAGCACGCCAGCCAGATACTGCAACTGCTCCAGCGCCTCGCGCACCGCACGCGGCGCAGACAACAGGACGGTACGCGCACGTTCCAACACTTCCGGACCACCACACAGGCCGCACAGCGCCTTGAGCATGCCTGCCAGTTCTTCCGGCAAGTCAGCCGTCAACTCTGCTACATCAGTCACGGCCTTGCGTTGCAAGGCAGCAAACAGCTTGCTTTCGTCAGCTTCATTCAGGTTAGCGGCCTTGGCCAAACCACGAAATACACCCACATGCCCCAGGTCCAGGTGCACAGTGTCAATGTTTGACTGCTGCAGGGTTTCCAGCATCAGACTGATAATTTCGATATCCGCTGCCGGGCTGGCATCACCATAAAGCTCGGCACCCAGTTGAATCGGGCTGCGCGAAGTGGTCAAAGCTCTGGGGCGCGCATGCACTACGCTACCGGCATAACACAAACGGTTTGGCCCCTCGCGACGCAAGCTGTGTGCATCCATCCGCGCCACCTGCGGAGTAATGTCGGCACGAAAGCCCATCAACTGCCCACTAAGCGGATCGGTCACGCTGAATGTACGCAACGCCAGCTCCTGACCAACACCCGTCAGCAAAGAGTCCAGAAATTCGATATGGGGAGTTACCACAAACTCGTAGCCCCAGCCGGCAAACAAATCCAGCACCTGACGGCGTGAACGCTCTACCCGTGCCGCCTGGCGCGGCAAGACTTCTTCAATGCCGTCAGGCAATAACCAGCGTTCCAGAGTTGGCATGTTTCCCCCTTTCCACCCGCACAACCGCTGCGCCACAGCAGGCTGGCATAGTATCTGTGCAAACATAAAAAAACCGGGCGGCCCGGTCTGTCATGCGAACTGCCGGCATGCTGGCAGTCTGCGCTTGAAATTGGTTTCTCTATTTACATACTGCCGCCGATTCTAACAAAAACCGAGAAACCTTTATACCTTTTTAGACTTTACCCGCGCACAAAAAAGCCCCTATGCCTAAGCAAGGGGCTTTTTTGGTTGCAGATCAGGGCTTCTGTTGCTGCATAAAGCGGAAAAAATCACTGTCTGGCGACAATACCAACACATCGCTCTTGCTGGAGAAACTGTCCCGATAGGCTTGCAGGCTGCGATAAAACGCATAGAAATCGGCATCCAGGCCAAACGCTTTGGCATAGATGGCGGTAGAACGCGCATCACCGTCACCTCGAATTTCTTCGGCCTCACGGTAGGCTTCAGCCAGCAACACCCGACGCTGACGGTCAGCATCAGCACGAATACCTTCTGCCAGCTCCTTACCTTTGGCACGGTGTTCACGGGCTTCACGGGCGCGCTCCGAGCTCATGCGCTCAAATACGCTACGGTTCACCTCGCGCGGCAAGTCAATCGACTTGACCCGCACATCAATGACTTCAATGCCCAGCTCTTTTCGTGCCAGCTTGTCCAGCGAGGCAGTGATGTTGGCCATCAGCTCATCGCGCTGGCCACTCACCACTTCATGCAAGGTGCGCTTACCAAACTGGTCACGCAAACCGGCTTCCAGACGACGCGCCAGGCGCTCGTCGGCCACCAGCTTCATGCCGGACGTCGCGGTGTAGTACTGGTCAGCATTGGCGACCCGCCACTTGGCAAAAGCATCAACCATGACTGCTTTCTTTTCCAGGGTCAGAAAGCGTTGACTCGGCGCATCCAGGGTCAACAAGCGGCCATCAAACTTGCGCACCTGGTTAACGTAAGGAATTTTCATGTGCAGACCCGGCTGCACGTCGGGCTCGGAAACCTTACCGAACTGCAGCAATACCGCCCGCTCGGTTTGCGCCACAATATAGAAGCTGTTCCAGGCCACCAGCGCCAACACTGCACCGGCGATCAGGGTGAAAAGTGACTTGTTGCTCATTTATCGACTCCGGCTGCGCATGGTGTTTGACAGGGTTTCAGTGGTTACCGGCACATCCTGACTGACTGCCGGTGTTGCCGGCTGGGTCTGACGAACTGGTGCTACGGTTGTGCCACGGTTTTCCATCAGCTTGTCTAGCGGCAAATACATCAGGCTGTTCTGCCCCTCGCCGCCACTCAACAGCACCTTGCTGGAGTTGCTGTACATCTCTTCCATGGTTTCCAGGTACAAGCGCTGACGTGTGACTTCAGGGGCTTTTTTGTATTCGGCCAGCAGCTTGGTAAAGCGTTCGGACTCACCCTCGGCACGGGCAATCACTTCATCGCGATAACCACTGGCCTCTTCAAGAATACGCTGGGCCTGGCCACGGGCTTCCGGTACCACACCGTTGGCGTAGGTTTCAGCATTGTTCTTCTCACGCTGCTCGTCTTCCCGCGCGCGAATCACGTCATCAAAGGCTTCCTGCACTTCTCGTGGTGCCTGCGCATTCTGTACGTTCACCTGGGTGACAGCAATACCGGTGCGGTACAAGTCAAGAAAACGTTGCAGACGATCCTTCACCTCTACCGCCAGCAACTCACGCCCCTCGGTCAACACCTGGTCCATTGAAGTGGAACCCACCTCGTGACGCAAAGCACTTTCAGTCGCATGCTGCAAACTGATCTCGGGGCCATCGACATTCAGTACAAAGTCCTGCAGATTGCTGACTTTGTACTGAACAGTTAGCGGTACCTCGATGATGTTTTCATCTTCGGTCAGCATCGGCCCCTGACGGCTATATGCCCGTTCACGGGTGACGTTATGCTGAAACTTGGTTTCGATGGGTGGAAAGTAAATATTCAGACCCGGCCCCACTGTCTGGTGATATTTACCGAAACGCAAAATAACGGCCTGTTCCTGCTCGTCCACCACATAAATGGCGTTATACAGCCAGAAAGCACCCAGCAGTGCCACTGCCAGCAAAATCACGCCAAAACCAGCACCAGAACCTTTTCCGGCAGGTTTTTTCTTGCCGCCAAACAGGCCGTTAAGGTTGTCTTGCAGCTTACGCAAAGCTTCATCCAGATCTGGCGGCCCTTGCCGGCCCCCGCCTTTGTTATTGCGGTTGCCCCAGGGATCCTGGTTGTTCGAGTTGTCACCCGGCTCATTCCAGGCCATAGCGTTCTCCATCAAAGTTGATTGGCGGCCACAAACGACCGCATGTACAAGTAAATATTGACGACATTGTAAAGCAGTCGGCTGACAACGTCATGGAATCAGTCTGCTTTGTAGACAAAGTACTGAACAAACTGGTCAAATTCTATTTTTTCACGACTGAGCAGACGATTCAGCTCCATCAATGGCAAACTGACGGCCAGTAGAGCCTCACCTTCTTCGGTGTACTCCTCACCGACTACCGCGTCAGCATCAAACAACAATCCTCGCAACCTGGCCATCTGCGGTGGCAAACGGAGAGTTGCGTGATACATTTCCCGCCCCAGGCACCCGGCAATCGCTTCCAGCAACAAATCCAGCCCGGTTTGTTCCTGCGCTGACAACCAGACCCGCACCGGCACCCCGTCAGCATTATGCTGAATATGTGGCTCTACCGCTTCCAGCAAGTCCGTTTTGTTATATACCTCAAGCATGGGGATATCAGCAGCACCGATTTCGGCCAGCACCGCCTGCACCTGCCCGATCTGTTCGTCACGCTGCTCGGCTGCCGCATCAATCACATGCAGTAATAAATCAGCACTGGCCGACTCTTCCAGAGTGGCACGAAATGCCTCAACCAGCTTGTGTGGCAAATGGCGGATAAATCCGACAGTATCCACCAGCATCACCGGACCTACGTTTTCCAGCTCAAGCCGGCGCACTGTCGGATCAAGGGTGGCAAACAGCTGGTCGGCTGCGTAAACACTGGCTTCGGTCAGCCGGTTGAACAGGGTCGATTTGCCGGCGTTGGTATAGCCGACCAGAGACACTGCGGGAATCTCAGCACGACGACGACTGCGGCGGGCCAGTTCGCGCTGGTTACGGACCTTTTCCAGCCGGCTGCGGATTTGGCGCATACGTCCCCGCAACAGGCGGCGATCACTTTCCAGCTGGGTCTCGCCCGGCCCGCGCAAGCCGATACCACCCTGTTGACGGCTCAGGTCGGTACGACTGCGTACCAGACGAGTGCTGATATGTTCCAGCTGCGCCAGTTCGACCTGTAGCTTGCCTTCGTGGGTGTGGGCCCGCTGGGCAAAAATATCCAGAATCAGCCCAACACGGTCGAGCACACGGCAGTCCAGCGCACGCTCAAGATTGCGTTCCTGGCTGGGCGTGAGGTTCTGGTTGAAAATAACCAGTTCGATATTTTGCTCTTGTATCTGCTCCGCCAACTCCTCAACCTTACCAGCCCCAATCAAAAAGCGGGCGCTCGGCTGGTAACGGTTGATTTTGATCATTTCGACCACGGCAGCGCCAGCAGACAATGCCAGCTCCATGAATTCGTCCGGGTCTTCGCGTTCGTCCATGCGCACGCTGTCCAGATGCACCAGCAGCGTACGCTCGGCCTCGTATTCCTGTTTTGAGTTCAAGATACAGGCTGCTTATTCGTCAGCCGCACTATCCTGCTCTTCATCAGGTCCGGGCAAACGAACCGGGCGACTGGGAACCACTGTGGATACTGCGTGCTTGTAAACCATTTGGCTGACTGTATTTTTCAGCAAAATGACAAACTGGTCAAAAGACTCAATCTGCCCTTGCAGCTTGATGCCATTCACCAGGTAAATGGATACAGGGATGCGCTCCTTGCGCAGCAGGTTAAGGTAAGGGTCTTGTAAGCTGTGCCCTTTTGACATGGCTGTATACTCCGATTGGGAAAAAACAACTGCACAAACCATCAAGTTTTGTGCAGCAAATGTAGAACGTTAACAATATGGCGTTGATTTACAGTCTTTTCAAGACAGAATCCAAACGATTTGGTTCAAGGCTGTCAATCCACTCCAGATCAGGCCAGCTGCGCAGCCAGGTAAACTGCCGCTTGGCCAGCTGCCGGGTGGCCGCCAGTCCCTTTTCCCGCATGTCCTCATAACTGCTTTGCCCTGCCAGATACTCCCATACTTGCCGGTAACCTACCGCGCGCATGGATGGCAAGTCGGCATGCAAATCGCCACGCTGCATCAGTCTTTCAACTTCTGCTATAAAACCTTGCTCCAGCATCTGGTCAAAACGCCAGGCTATGCGCTGATGCAATAATTCGCGCGACTGCGGGGCTATGGCAAAAGCATGCACAGTATAGGGCAAATCGGTAGCCAGTGCCTTCTGCTGCTGTTGCCGCAAACGATGCTCCGTCATGCTCTGTCCGCTGACCAGCCAAACCTCTAACGCACGCAAAACTCTCTGGCTATCATTGGCATGAATGCGCTGCGCCGACTCCGGATCAATGCTGCCCAGCTCCTTATGCAATGCTTGCAAGCCTTCCACTCGCATACGCTCTTCCAATATTGCCCGTATCTGCGCATCGGCAGCCGGCATATCAGCCAGCCCCTCCAATAATGCCTTGTAATACAACATGGTACCGCCCACCAGAACCGGCAGCGCACCACGCTCAACAGCATCCGCCATCGACTCCAGGGCATCGGTACGGAACTGCGCCGCCGAATAGCTTTCCAGCGGATCGAGAATATCTACCAGCGCGTGCGGATATCGGGCCAAAATTTCAGGCTCTGGCTTGGCTGTACCAATATCCATTTCCCGATAGATCAATGCCGAATCAACGCTAATCAGGGAACAAGGACGATCATCGGCCAATGCCAGTGCCAGATCGGTTTTACCGGAGGCCGTCGGCCCCATCAGCAGCACCACATCCGGCCCGGGCGCAATATGTGTCATCACAAGTTACTCTAGCAATAGAAATGAGCAACCCGCCCGTCAGGATCATGACGGGCGGGCCTGCAATATCAAGTCTGTTTAGCGCGCAAGGAAATCACTGATGCCCTGATCGGCAAACACCCGTTGCAAGGCGTCACTCATGACCATGCTGATCAGGCGGTCATTGGCAGCATCGGTTGGCGGTTTGACAAATTTTTTCTTCAGTTTGGCAGTATAACTGCCTTCGTAATGGCGTCCATCTTTGCGCAGACGTACCACATAGGTCGCACTGAGCTGCACCTCACCCAGCACTGTACGGCCCTCGGCAACCGAATAGGTTAGCCCTGCAACCTGCAAATCAAACGCAGCGGGAGTTTGTCCGGCCGGCACAACATCAAAGCCGCGCATACGCAAGCCTGCTTCAGTCTCTGCCCGCAATCTCGGTATAAACACCTGCCCGGGCACACTCAGCTCATTGCTGTCACCATACAAGCCACCACGGAGCCCCAGCACCGGACTGGTACGGACATCACTGACCTGTACGCTAACACGCTGCCCTTGCACCACACGCGCCAGCTGTCCGCTCAATCGCGGCTCGGGGCTGGCCTGCTGCGGGCTCAAACCGCAAGCCGCAAGCGCGCCTGTCAGCAGCATTACTGTCAGGACTCTTGTTATCTGTTGTCGCATCTGGCTTTCTCCGTTTCAGAACCTGACCAAGCCACGCTCAGTCACGAAAGTTGGTAAATTGCAGCGGCATGCCCAGCGATTCTCCACGCAACATGGCCATTACTTCCTGTAAGTCGTCACGTTTCTTGCCGGTTACACGAACCTGATCACCCTGAATGGATGCCTGCACCTTAAACTTGTTGTCCTTGATCAGGCTGACAATTTTCTTCGCCAGCTCTTTGTCGATTCCTTCGCGCAGCACAAGCTCCTGCTTGACTTCTTTGCCGGACGGATAAGGGTCTTTGGCTTCCAGGCACTGGATGTCTACCTTGCGTTTGACCATGGCCAGATGAATGATTTCAATCAGCTGATTAAGCATGAAATCAGCATCGGCAGTCAGGTGAATGGTTTTATCTTTCAGCTCCAGGCTTGCCTTGCCGCGCAAGTCGTAGCGGCGCTCCAACTCTTTGCCCGCATTATCCACGGCGTTGGTTACTTCATGCTTGTCCAGCTCTGAAACGACATCAAAAGAAGGCATGGCACTCTCCAATATGCAAACTGTTAAACGGGTCACTACAAGCTTTGTCGTAGCTTGCTATCATACGCAAAGATTTTATGGCTCATGGCATAATCCGGCCAAGTATAGCAAAGAGCTCTCCCTTGCCGGATACCCTTCTGCATTATTGGTTCCAGGTCAGTCCTGCCCGATGCCGGCCTGCCTTGCACAGTTACCACAGGTGTTTCATGTCCAGCTCCAGCCTTAGCATTCTGATTGTTGATGATGCGAAGTTCTCCAGCGTCATGATTGGCAGAGCCCTGAATCAGGTCGGGTATCACGACATACGCTATGCCAGCAGCGGCACAGAGGCACTTGAGCTGCTCGGGCAGCGGCCAGCCCAGTTATTACTGGCCGACTGGCTGATGCCGGAAATGGACGGCCTGACCCTGACAGTCCGGGTACGCAATCAGGACCGACACAGCAATACCTACACCTATATTGTGCTACTGACCGGACGCGAGGGCAGCGAAGCTCTGGCGGAAGCCTTCGAGCAGGGTGTCGATGATTTCATCAGCAAAAGTGACATGAGCCAACAGCTGGTACCACGTGTGCGCGCTGCCGAACGCCTGTATCAGCACCTGGCCAAACTGCAAACAAAAAACACCTCATTGCTGCATCATCTACAACAGATGCAAGCTTCCGGTCAGCAGGACCCGTTGACCCGGCAAGGGAACTTGCGCAGCCTGCGCCAGATGCTGGACAAAAACCTACGCCAGCTGGAATCTCGTGGCGGCAGTTTCGGACTACTGCTGTTCAGCATCGACAATATGGCGAAACTGCGTGACCAGTACGGTGTTGAAGCACAAAAACAGTTGCTGCTGACAGTCGCACAACGGCTTGAGCAGCTGGTCCGTCCACTGGACTATCTGGCCCGTCTGGACGGGTATGAGTTCGCTCTGATCACCCATATGCAACAAGAAACCACCAGCAATGCCGCCAGCTACAAACGGCTGCATGACGCACTCAACCTGAAACCATGCCAGACCAGTTTCGGCTTTTTATCGCTGAACACCGCAATCAGCATGGTGACGCTGGATCAGCAGGCCCTGCCGGTCACGGCCTCACAACTGCTGGAACAAGCACGTGACAATCTGCCAGCGGCCCGTACAGGCAAACGAATTATTCATTTACACCTGAATGCCGGGCAGCTGTGATCTGGCATATTCTCGGCGCCGGAAGCCTGGGTTGTTTATGGGCTTCGCGCTTGCATCTGGCAGGGCAGAATAGCCACCTGATCGTGCGCCCCGCCCGCCTTCAGCTGTTTCATGAGCATGGCAACCACATCCGCTTTACCGACCGGCAACGGGTTGACCATTTACTGCCTCTCAATCTGGAAAGCGCACAGGCTCCCGAACTGATCCGCCATCTGGTACTGGCCTCCAAGGCTCACGCTGCTGTCGAAGCCATAGTCAGCATACGCCATCGCCTGGCCCCGGACGCGACCCTGCTATTGTTACAAAACGGCATCGGCAGCCAACAGGAGGTAGCGGCCATGCTACCCGAAGCACATGTATTGATTGGCAGCAGCACAGAAGGTGCTTACATGCCCAGCCCTTTCCATTGCGTCCATGCCGGAACCGGACAAACCCTGATAGGCCCGCTAAAACAAGCTCCACCACCTGACTGGCTGAGTACCCTCAACGTCTGTAACATACCCTGTCAGTGGCAGCCTGACATCCTGTCCGCCCTGTGGCGCAAACTGGCAATTAACTGCCTGATCAACCCGTTGACGGTCATTCACGCCTGCCGCAATGGCGAACTCAAACATCACCTGGCCGAAATCCGCCTGCTGTCAGCCGAGCTATCCAGCCTGCTGCAAGCGACAGGCTACTCTACAGCCGCCCTGAACTTGTTCGACACAGCACAACAAGTCATCAGTGATACCGCAGACAACACCTCGTCCATGCTGCAAGACGTACAACAGGGCCGTCGCACGGAAATCAGCTACATGACCGGTTTTGCCTTACAGCAAAGCCGCGTGCTGCACACGCCACACCGGCATTTGTTAGCCCTGCATCTGAGGCTACAATCCGGGCTGGCAAAGCTGGGCTTGCCCACTGATTAAACCGGGCCATATTGCTGCTACCGGCCGGGCATGGCAAGCTGTGCGGCCTATTTTCAACAAGCGGAGGCTACATGGGCCACAGAATCAGCAAGGTATACACCAAAACCGGAGATGACGGGCTCAGCGGTCTGGCCGACGGCAGCCGCCTGCCAAAAAACCACCCCCGCTTTGAAGCCATGGGCGCACTGGATCAGCTCAATAGCCAACTGGGACTGCTGCTGGCCCAGTTACAGCAGGAGATCGCCAACAAGCCTGCCCTGCAGGTTGTCTCCGATGCTCTCGCTCCCTGGCAGCACCTGTTATTTGATCTTGGCGGCGAACTCGCCATGCCACAGTATCAGGTGATACAAGCGGCCCACACCACACAGCTGGAGCAGCAAATTGATCAGTGGACGGCCCAGTTGCCACCACTGAAAGACTTTATCTTGCCCAGCGGTTCACTGCTGATTGCCCAGGCCCACTTGTGTCGCTGCGAGGCACGCACTGCAGAACGACGCTGTCAGCAGCTGCACAGCCTTGAGCCCATGCGCCCCGCCGTTCTGGCTTTTGTAAACCGTCTGTCGGACCTGTTTTTTGTCGCGGCACGCATCATTGCCTTGCACCAGGAATGTGCCGAAGTGCTCTGGCAGGCACAACCGGCACCCAAGGCTTAAATCATGCAGCATATTCATGTTGCCGTTGCCGTCATCACTGCGCCAGACGGAAAAATCCTGCTGACCCGGCGCGCCAAGAATAAACATCAGGGTGGCCTGTGGGAATTTCCCGGTGGCAAATGCGAAGCGGGTGAAAGCGTCAATACGGCCCTGCAACGCGAAATTCGTGAGGAGCTGGCAATAGACATCAGCGCTAGCGAACCACTGATTCGCATTCCTTATCAGTACCCGGACCTGCATGTGGTGCTCGACGTGTTTCGTGTCACTGCCTTTGATGGCGAACCCCGTGGTGCTGAAGGCCAGCCCATGCAATGGGTCACTCCCGAACAACTCGACCACATTCCACTGCCTGCAGCCAACCGCCCGATTGTGCGTGCGATACAGCTGCCGGATCGCTACCTGATTACTCCCGACAATGACAATGCCGACCTGTTGTATTCCGGCGTGATGCTGGCCGCAAAACAGGGCATTCACCTGATACAGTTGCGTGCCCCCACCCTGCCGGAGAAGGATTACTGGCGGCTGGCCGACCGGTTATTACAAGAGCTGCCCGACACTGCACAATTGCTGCTCAAAGGCACACCTGAACAACTGGCTTTGCACCCTCGCGCAGGCTGGCACCTGACCGGCACACAGCTTGAGCAACTGGCCGGACGGCAACACCCATTACCAGAAAACAGGCTGTTGGCAGCCTCCTGTCATTCCACCCAACAACTGGAACTCGCTGCGGCACTGGGCTGTGACTTTGCCACACTCTCACCAATACAACCGACCCTCAGCCATCCGGACAGTCCGGCTTTGGGCTGGCCTGCAGCCAAAGCTCTGGCGCTGGAAGCGCAGCTGCCGGTATATTTTCTGGGCGGCATGGCCTCCACCGATATTGCCCAGGCTCGTGATAACGGCGCACAAGGCATAGCCGCCATCCGTAGTCTCTGGCCCAGCCAGTAATAACGTATAAACCCGACACCAGCAAAAACGCCTTGCTATACGGCAAGGCGTTTGGCCAACCCTTTAATCGCTTTGGATCAGGTCCGGTACTCGGCATTGATCCGCACATATTCGTGCGACAGATCCGTGGTCCAGATGGTTTCGCTGTAGTCACCACGCCCCAGCTGAATACGGATCAAAATTTCAGCCTGCTCCATTACTGCAGCACCCTGTTCCTCGGTATAACTGTCAGCACGACCACCGTCACGCACAATACACACCTCATTGAGGAATACATTGACCTTTTCCTGCTCCAGGTCCGGTACACCCGCATAACCCACTGCGGCGACAATTCGCCCCCAGTTGGGATCGCAAGCAAATAGCGCGGTCTTGATTAGCGGTGAATGTGCCACAGCATAAGCCACATCCAGACATTCTTTTACAGTCCCGCCCTGCTCAACCTGTACCGTGACAAACTTGGTTGCACCTTCACCATCACGCACAATTGCCTGTGCCAGCTGCATCGCCACTGCACACACCGTTTCTCGCAGCTTCTGATACAGCTCACCGCTTGCCTGCTCAACCGGCTCGCCAGTCTGGCTCGTGGCAATCAGCATGAAACTGTCATTGGTTGAAGTATCACCGTCAATGCTGATGCGGTTGAACGACAGGTCGGCAGCTTCTTTGACCAACGCCTGTAATACAGGGCCGGCAACTTTTGCATCCGTTGCAACATAGCCCAGCATGGTCGCCATATTGGGACGAATCATGCCGGCACCCTTGCTGATGCCGGTAACAGTGTAGGTTTCACCGGCATGCTCAAACTGCTGGCTGGCACCTTTGGGCAAGGTGTCAGTGGTCATGATGCCTTCGGCGGCCAGTGCCCAGTTATCTTCACGCAAATCAGCCGCAGCAACAGGCAATGCCGCTGTGATTTTGTCTACCGGCAACAACTCACCAATCACGCCAGTAGAAAACGGCAGTACTTGCTCCAGCGCCACATCGAATTTGTCGGCGACTGCCTGACACACCGCCTGCGCCGCCTGCAACCCCGGCTGCCCGGTCGCCGCATTGGCGTTACCGGTGTTGGTCACCAGATAACGTACCGACTGCTCCAGATGCTGCTTGCATAGCTGTACTGGTGCAGCACAAAAAGCATTTTGCGTAAAGACGCCTGCAATCTGGCTGCCTTCGGCACAGCGCATCAGTACCAGATCGCGCCGGCCTGCTTTTTTGATGCCGGCGCTGGCAATGCCCAGCGCAAATCCTTTAACCGGATGCATAACGGGCAATGCGCCCAACCCTACTGCCATGACAGACTCCTGACAACTGCGTGAAAACGCCTATGATTACGGATTAATGCAGGTCTGACAAGCGCTGCCCGCAGAGACAAAAAAGGCGGGCCATTCCGGCCCGCCTGCATATCGTGTTACTTGCTAGCAGTGCATGACATTACGCAATCTTGCCGCAGCAATGCTTGTACTTGTTGCCGGAACCACATGGACAAGGCTCGTTACGCCCGACCTTGGTCAGATTACGCACCGGCTCACGACTGGCAACCTGTGCAGCATCAACACCTTCGGGTTCCTGCCCTTCCTCGTGATATTCATCATGTTTGTACTGCATGCGTGCGGCACGTTCTTCTGCCTGTTGACGCAGACGCGCCTCTTCTTCCGCAGGATCTTCACGACGTACCTGCACATAAGACAGATAACGGATCGAGTCATGCTTGATTGTATCCAGCAGGTTGCGGAACAGTTCAAACGATTCGCGCTTGTATTCCTGCTTGGGATTTTTCTGGGCATAACCACGCAAGTGGATACCCTGGCGCAGATGATCCATGGCTGCGAGATGGTCTTTCCACAACTCGTCCAGCACGCGCAAAATGATTTGCTTTTCAAACATGCGTAGGTTCTCTGCACCGACCTGTTCTTCTTTGTCCAGATATACAGTGGCGACCTGCTCGGCTATGCGCTCGCGCAAGCCTTCTTCCAGCAGGTTGTTGTCCTCGTCCAGCCACTGCTGTACCGGCAGCTCGACGTTGAACTCCTTGAGCAGCTCCTGCTCAAGGCCGGCAATATCCCATTGCTCGGCCAGCGATTGTGGCGGTACAAACTGGTCGATGGTGCTGTTGAGTACCTCGTGGCGATACTCGACAACAATATCACCGACTTCTTCTGCAGCCAGCAAGTCATCACGCATGTGATAAATAACCTTGCGCTGCTCGTTAGCCACGTCATCATATTCCAGCAACTGTTTGCGGATCTCGAAGTTGCGTTCTTCAACCTTGCGCTGGGCTTTTTCAATGGCATTGCTGACCATACGATGCTCGATGGCCTCACCTTCTTTCATGCCCAGTGCCTTCATGAAGTTTTTCACCCGGTCAGAGGCAAAAATACGCATCAGGTTGTCTTCCAGCGACAGATAAAAACGGCTGGAACCGGGGTCACCCTGACGACCGGCACGACCACGCAACTGGTTGTCGATTCGGCGGGACTCGTGACGCTCGGTGGCAATGACATGCAAGCCACCCGCTTCGATTACCTGCTGATGGCGGGCCTGCCACTCCTCCTTGATGCGCTGCACTTCGGTTTCAGTCGGGTTTTCCAGCCCCGCAACTTCCACTTCCCAGTTGCCGCCCAACACAATATCAGTACCGCGACCGGCCATATTGGTAGCAACAGTCACATGCCCCGGACGACCGGCCTGAGCAATGATCTCGGCTTCAGAACCATGATGTTTGGCGTTCAGCACCTTGTGCTCAATGCCGGCTTGCTGCATCAGCTGGGAGACATACTCGGAGCTTTCTACCGAAGCAGTCCCCACCAGAATTGGACGGCCCTGCTTCTGGCAGTGCTCGATATCCTCAATGATCGCCTTGTATTTTTCGGGCGGAGTCAGATAGACCAGATCGTTGTAATCCTGACGGGCAATCGGGCGGTGGGTCGGAATTACGGTTACATCCAGACCATAAATCTGGCGTAGCTCAAAGGCTTCCGTATCCGCGGTACCTGTCATACCGGACAGCTTGTTGTACAGACGGAAATAGTTCTGGAAGGTGGTGGAAGCCATGGTCTGACTTTCCGGCTGAATTTCCAGCCCTTCCTTGGCCTCAATTGCCTGGTGCAAACCTTCGGACAAGCGACGACCCGGCATGGTACGGCCGGTATGTTCGTCAACCAGCACCACCTGTCCTTCCTGAATGATGTATTCAACATTTCGGTGGAACAGCTTGTGTGCGCGCAACCCGGAGTAAACGTGGGTCAGCAGGCTCAGGTTGGAAGCCGAATACAGCGAGTCATGCTCGCCCAGCAGGCCCAGCTTGGTCAGTTGCTCTTCAATAAACAGGTGCCCGGCTTCGTTCAACTCAACCTGACGGGTTTTCTCGTCGAGGGTGTAGTGGCCTTCCTCAATAATAATCTTTTCTTCGTTGGCACCTTTGGGTTCTTCTTCAATCTGACGCTTCAGTGAAGGAATCAGCGCATTGATTTTTTTGTAGAGCTCAGAGCTGTCTTCGGCCTGACCGGAGATGATCAGCGGAGTACGAGCCTCGTCAATCAGGATCGAGTCAACCTCGTCCACCACGGCAAAATTAAGCGGGCGCTGATACTTGTCTTCGATACTGAACGCCATATTGTCGCGCAGATAATCAAAACCGTATTCGTTGTTTGTACCGTAGGTAATATCGCTGGCATAGGCTGCACGCTTTTCTTCAGCTGACTGAAACGGAACTACAACTCCGACACTCATGCCCAGAAATTCATACAGCGGACGCATCCAGTTGGCGTCACGACTGGCCAGGTAGTCGTTCACGGTGACCACGTGTACGCCTTTGCCTTCCAGCGCATTCAGGTAGACCGCCAGGGTCGCCACCAGGGTTTTACCCTCACCAGTACGCATCTCGGCAATACGCCCCGCATGCAGGGTCATGCCACCAATCAGCTGGACATCAAAGTGACGCATGCCCATGACACGCTTGCCCGCTTCGCGTACTACCGCAAAAGCTTCGGGCAGAAGTTTGTTCAGACTTTCACCGTCAGCCAGGCGCTGGCGAAATTCGACGGTTTTATTTTGCAACTGATCATCCGGCAAAGCCGCCAGCTGTTCTTCAAGCGCATTGATGGTCTTGACCACTTTGTGCATGCGCTTGACTTCACGTTCGTTTTTACTACCAATCAGTTTTCTTAATAGCGGAGCAAGCATGGGAGTAAGGCTTCCAGTCAGTTGAAAGCATGCCGCCTGCAAATCTGACGGTCGATGCTGAAAAGATAAAAGATGCATTCTACCCGCATTTATACGGGATTGCAGCGCACAAACGGTTATACTTCTGACATGGAGCCAGTTTTCCGAAGTTCAAGACGGACTGACACTTAAGGATGAATAATGAACAAGTCGCTCAAGCCTGCCGCACACATTCTGCACGGCAGTCATTTTCTACAGCGTTTGCTCAAACAGGCGCAAACCCTCAGCCAGCTGCAAACCCTGGTCCACGGCTATTTGGCCCCGGCGGCCCGCGAGCAACTGCAGTTGGGTAGCTATGAAAACGGCGTGCTAACCCTGGTGCTGGCCGAAGCAGCCTGGGCCACGCGCTTGCGTTACCAGCAGGACCGGTTGCTGGGCCAGCTGCGGCAACACCCCGAGTTTTCCTCCCTGCAACGCATCCAGCTCAAAATACGCCCTGCCGGTAATGCTCCGGAACCTGCCGAAAAAGAACGCCGCTATATTTCAGAAAGTGCCAGCCAGCACATTTGCGATGGTGCGGCCAACATCGAAGACCCTAAGCTGCGCGAAGCCCTGCAACGCCTGGCAAAAAACATTCGACAAAATTGAATAAACCACTGTTTGAATGCCGGCAGGATGAGACGCCCCCGTAATACCGACAGCTGTACGGGATGCAATTGAAGCTTACACAAACATAGTCACAGCGAGCTTGTGGATCCAGCCTTTCGTAACGCTTACACCCAATGCTGCCGGCCTGTTACACAAACCAGTGCTTACATTCCCTTGACTGCATAAATTGCCGATGCGTTGCGCCAATAACCCTTGTAATCCATACCATAGCCAAACACGTAGCGATCTTCGCAATACAGACCGACAAAATCCGCCTTGAAGTTGGGATCAGCCTTGCGCTGATGCTGCTTGTCCAGCAGCACGGCCGTGTACACGTTGCGTGCACCAGCATGCCGGCAAAAATCAATAATGGCCGTCAGCGTATGTCCTTCGTCCAGAATATCGTCAACAATCAGCACGTCACGATCAATAAAGGAAACTTCCGGCTTGGCCTTCCAGAATAGATCACCACCACGGGTTTCATTGCGGTAGCGTGTGGCGTGCAAATAGGATTGCTCCAGCGGAAAATTCAATTGAGTCAGCAATTGTCCGGCAAAAATCAGTCCGCCATTCATCACGCAAAACACCACCGGATTACTGTCTTGCAGCTTGGCGGTAATCTCGCTGGCCACGCTGCTGATGCTGGCTTCAACCTCAGTCTGTGGATGCAGGCAATCCGCCTCTTCCATAACCTGTTTGATATGTTGCAAATTTTCCGACATGTCCCAACCCTGTAACAATTAGATAAACCTTTAAGCAGTCAACCACTGTCCTGCACTAAGGCAAAGTACGCGGCAACACCAGGTTCAACACCAGCGCAGCCACAGCACAAAGTGAAATGCCTGACAGGGCAAAGTCACCCACGCCCATCACCATCCCGCCAATGCCGAAAACCAGAGTCACCGACACAATGATCAGGTTGCGCGGCTCTGCCAGGTCAACCTGCTGACGAATCAGCGTATTCAGGCCCACCACTGCAATCGAACCAAACAACAGGCACAAAATACCGCCCATGACCGGTACCGGAATGCTTTGCAGTGCGATACCAAACTTGCCGACAAATGCCAGCGCGATGGCAAACACCGCCGCCCAGGTCATGATGAGCGGATTGTAGTTGCGGGTCAGCATCACCGCACCGGTCACTTCCGCATAAGTCGTATTGGGCGGACCGCCAAACAGGCCCGCTGCCGAAGTGGCCAAACCATCGCCCAGCAAAGTACGCTGCAAACCCGGCTTCTGGATAAAGTTTTTCCCGGCTACACTGCCAATTGCGACAATACCGCCAATATGCTCAATGGCCGGAGCCAGCGCTACCGGCAGCATGTACAAAATGGCCCCCAGATGAAACTCAGGCGCAACAAACGCCGGCATGGCCAGCCAGGACGCCTCTGCAATCCGGCTGGTATCAACCACGCCAAACATCAGCGACAGCAAGGTGCCAACAATAATCCCGGCCAAAATTGGCACCAGTTTAAACAGGCCACGGCCGAGCACAGCAACAATCAGGGTACTGGACAGTGCCGACATGGAAATGATCATGGCCGTACTGTATTCAACCAGTTGCGTACCGCCATCACCGGACTTGCCCATGGCCATATTGACTGCGGTCGGCGACAGAGCCAGACCAATACACATGATGACCGGTGCCACCACTACAGGTGGCAGCAGGCGTTCAATAAAACCGGCACCACGCAACTGTACCGCCAAACTGAGCAACACATACATGAAACCGGCGGCAATAATGCCCCCCATCACAGCAGGCATGCCAAACGAGTTTTTCGCTGCCAGAATCGGAGCAATAAAAGCAAAGCTGGATGCTAGAAATACCGGCACCTGACGCTTGGTTACCAACTGGAACAGTAACGTACCAATACCGGCGGTAAACAAGGCCACGTTGGGGTCCATCCCGGTAATCAGCGGCATCAGCACCAGCGCGCCAAAAGCAACAAACAGCATTTGTGCACCAGCGAGCGCCTGGCGTGGCACACTACTTTGCATTTCGTCCTGCATGATCAGTTGTCCTTTTGCTTGGTCCCGAAGATGCGGTCACCAGCATCACCCAGTCCTGGGATGATATAGCCTTTTTCGTTCAATCCCTGGTCTACCGATGCGGTATAGATCTTTACGTCGGGATGAGCTTTCTGTACCGCTTCAATGCCCAGCGGCGCAGCAACCAGCACCATCGCCCGAATCTCGCGACAACCGGCTTTTTTCAGCAAGTCGATCGTGGCAACCATTGAGTTACCGGTTGCCAGCATCGGATCAATGATCAGGGCCAATCTGGAGTGCATGTCAGGAGCCAGTTTTTCCAGATAGGTTTGTGCCTGCAAGGTTTCCTCGTTACGTACCACTCCGACAGCACTAACCTTGGCACCTGGAATCAGGCTGAGTACACCTTCCAGCATGCCGATGCCGGCCCGCAAAATCGGTACCACGGTGATTTTTTTACCTGCGATTTTTTCAACTTCCACCTCACCGTCCCACCCCTGAATGCTGTAGCTTTCCAGAGGCAAATCCTGGGTTGCTTCGTACGTTAGCAATGTACCAATTTCTTGGGCCAGCTCACGAAAATTCTTGGTGCTGAGTTCGGCACTGCGCATCAGGCCCAGCTTGTGACGGATCAGGGGATGACGGATTTCTTGAACAGACATGGGCACTCCAGTAGGCGGGTGTCGGATTGAGTGGAGGCAGTATAAAGCAAAGTGGCAAGGAATATAGAACCGTCCCTGAGCAGCCGCGCCTCATCGCCCCTGAAACATATCAAAAGACCAGCATATTGCAGCTATCACAGCTTTAATCAGTTTTTCAGGCAAAAAAAACCACCCGCAAGCAGGTGGTTATAAATTCAAGGAGAGATGCTGCTTATTGGAACGCAGCAGGTCGCATATAAGAGATCGGAGCTGTGGCAGCGTCATCGAAAGTGACCACTTCCCAGGCATCGGGCTGGCTCAATAGTGCGCGCAATAACTGGTTGTTCAGGGCATGGCCGGACTTGTAACCACGAAACTCGCCAATCAGGCTCTTGCCCAGCAGATACAGGTCACCAATAGCATCCAGTATCTTGTGCTTGACGAATTCATCCTCGTAGCGCAGGCCGTCTTCGTTCAGGACAGCATCCTCGTCCACTACAATGGCGTTTTCCAGGCTTCCACCCAACGCCAGGTTGTGTGCACGCAGGTATTCGATATCGCGCATAAAGCCAAAGGTTCGCGCACGACTGACTTCCTTGACAAAGGAAGTGCTGGAAAAGTCAACGCTGGCCACTTGTGTACGACCAGCTACCACCGGGTGGTCAAAGTCGATCTCAAAGCTGACTTTAAAGCCGTCAAACGGCACGAAGGTCGCTTTCTTTTCGCCATCGCTGACCGTGACTTCACGCAAGATACGGATAAACTCTTTTGGAGCTTCCTGATCTTCCAGCCCGGCCGACTGCAACAAAAAGACAAATGGTCCTGCACTGCCGTCCATGATCGGTACTTCCGGGGCTGACAGCTCAACATAAGCGTTATCTATGCCCAGACCTGCCATGGCTGACAGCAAATGCTCGACCGTATCGACTTTGACATCACCATTGGCCAAAGTGGTCGACATGGTGGTTTCGCCTACATTATCTGCCAGCGCACGGATTTCCACGGCAGGATCAAGATCCATGCGGCGGAAGACAATGCCGGAGTCAATGGGTGCCGGCTTGAGCGTCAGATAAATCTTTTCGCCCGAGTGCAAGCCAATTCCTGTGGCCCGGATGGTGTTTTTCAAAGTACGTTGTCTGATCATGCTAAACGGGTCGCTGCCATTAAATATTGCGAATGGTTTTCAATTGGCGGCATCTTAACAGATGCCGCCTCAATAGAGAAACCACCACGATAAAAACCCCTCTGCCTTAGTCGGCCTGTCGACGCAGGAATGCAGGGATATCCAGATAATCCAGCTCTTCCTGTTGCTGCGGTGCTGCCGAAGCTGCTGCCGCATTGCGACGGAAAGTGGTTGGACGGTCATAGCTGCTGTAATCGCTGTTGAAGCTGTCGCCTACCGCTTTGGCGGTTACCACCGCGCTGGCCACTGCATCCACGCCCTGGTTGGCCTTAACGGTGTTATCAACCACTTTCACCGGCTTTTCAACACGGCTGTTCAGACCGGTAACCACCACAGTGACATGCAGCTCGTCACGCATGTCGGGGTCAATCGCGGTACCCACTTTGACAATGGCTTCTTCGGTGGCGTATTCCTCAATAATTTCACCCACTTCGGAGTATTCGCCAATCGACAGGTCCGGGCCGGAAGTGATGTTGACCAGAATACCGCGCGCGCCCTGCAGGTTGACATCATCCAGCAGCGGGTTGCGAATGGCTTCTTCGGTCGCTTCACGGGCACGGTTCGGGCCGCTGGCACGGCCAGTACCCATCATTGCCATGCCCATTTCACTCATCACGGTACGCACGTCGGCAAAGTCGACGTTGATCATGCCAGGACGCTTGATGATGTCGGAAATACCACGGACGGCGCCGGTCAAAACATCATCAGCCTTGGCAAAGGCACTGAGCAAGCTGGCATCTTTGCCCAGAATGGTCAGCAGTTTTTCGTTGGGAATGGTGATCAGTGAGTCGCAGTGCTCCGCCAGCTCACGAATGCCGGTCTCGGCAATTTGCTGACGACGCTTGCCTTCAAACGGGAACGGACGGGTGACGATGGCCACAGTCAGGATGCCCATTTGCTTGGCCACTTCGGCAATCACCGGAGCTGCACCCGTACCTGTACCACCACCCATACCGGTGGCAATGAATACCATGTCGGCACCATCCAGCACCTCGACGATGCGCTCACGGTCTTCTTCCGCAGCCTTGCGCCCCACTTCCGGATTGGCACCTGCACCCAGTCCCTTGGTAACACTGGTGCCCAGCTGCAGAACAGTACGCGAATCAACGCTTTGCAGTGCCTGTGCATCCGTATTGGCACAGATGAATTCGACGCCTTCAATGTTGTTGTTGATCATGTGGTTGACAGCATTGCCGCCGCCGCCGCCCACACCCACTACCTTGATGACTGCGCTTTTGCTGGTCTGGTCTACTAAATCGAACATAGTGCTCTCCTCACCTTGACGGTTCGCCGGTTCTACCGGCTGTTTTTAATTAAAAATTGTTTTGAATCCAGCGGCGGATGCGTTGCATTGCCGAAGGCTTATTACTGTCACCAGATGGCTCGCCGCCGTGCTCGGCAGGCGCACCATCTTTTTGTTTGTTCCGCCCATACATCAGCAGGCCCACGGCCGTGGAATACACAGGGTTACGCAACAGCTCGGACATGCCCTTGATGCCTTGTGGCCCGCCAACACGCACCGGCATATGAAAAACTTCTTCGGCCAGCTCAACCGCTCCTTCCATTTTTGCCGTACCACCGGTCAACACAATGCCGGCCGGAATCATGTCTTCGTAGCCGCTGTTGCGAATCTTGGCGTGAATCAGCTGGAACAGCTCTTCGTAACGGGCCTCGACCACTTCAGCCAGTGCCTGGCGTGACAAGTCACGCGGCGGACGATCGCCAACACTCGGCACCTTGATGGTCTCATCAGGATGAGTCAGCTTGGCCAAAGCGCAGGCATAGCGAATCTTGATTTCTTCGGCATACTGCGTGGGTGTACGCAGGGCCATCGCAATATCGTTGGTGACTTGATCACCCGCCACCGGAATCACTGCGGTATAACGAATCGCGCCTTCAGTGAAGATGGCAATGTCGGCCGTACCACTGCCGATATCGACCAGGCACACGCCCAGCTCCATTTCATCATCGGTCAGCACGGCGGTAGCCGAAGCCAGTTGCTCAAGAATTGCACCATCCAGCTCAATGCCGCAGCGGCTGACGCATTTTTCGACGTTTTGTGCCGCATTGGTAGCGCAGGTCACCACATGCACACGGGCTTCAAGGCGTACGCCGGACATTCCTAATGGCTGACGCACCCCTTCCTGCTTGTCGATGATGTAATCCTGGGCCAGCGTGTGCAAAATCCGCTGGTCGGCAGCAATAGGTACGGCCTGAGCCGCATCCAGTACCCGCTCCAGATCCTTGCGGCTGACTTCACCATTGTGGATGGCGACACTGCCGTCCGAGTTCTGGCTACGGATATGACTGCCAGCCAGACCAACATAAGCTGAATGCACATGACATTCGGCCAGTTGCTGCGCCTCATCAATGGCTTGCTGGATCGACTGCACAGTGGACTCGATATCCACTACAACGCCTTTTTTCAGTCCGCGCGTCGGGCTGGTACCCATGCCGACTACATGCAGCTCGTCACCCGGCAATACCTCAGCGATCAGCGCCACCACCTTGGAGGTGCCGATATCCAGTCCAACGATCATGTTTTGACCTGTTTGGTACGTCATTTAAAACCGTCTCTCCTACTGCACCGCAGTTTCACTGTTCTGGTCACGCCAGGCGATTGCCAGGCCATTGGCGTAACGCAGGTCGACACGTGCAACCTGGTTGATCCGCTGTTTGAGCTCAAGCTCGTAAATACTGGTAAAACGTCGCATCTTTTCCAAAATCTCGTCACGCCCCAACAACAGCTCCAGCCCTTCGCTGGTGGTTACAAACCAGCTGCCACGAGCGCGTAACTCAAGCTGTGCGATGCTGTGCCCCAAAGGCCGCAATACTTGGGTCAGGCTCCAGTACTGCTGCATCACCTGCTCCTGTGTTCCGTCCGGTCCAGTCAGTTGCGGCATGCCAGCTTCGGGAGCCCGCGCCGCACCACGGAATACCTGCCCGCGGCTGTTCAGCCATTGTTCATCACCCCAGCGCGCAATCGGCTGCTGTTCAATCACTTCAACTTTCAACTGGTCTGGCCAGACCCGGCTAATACGTGCCTGGTCCACCCAGGGCAACTGTTCCAGCGCCTGCTGCATCGCGACCAGATTGGCCGTTAAAAACCGCACTTCGCCAAAACGTTCCAGCTGTTGCTGCAGCTCCAGCTGATTGTGCGTCTCGACCTTGCCCAGCTTGCTTTCCACCAAAACTTGCGCGATGGGGCGGTCCAGCTCTGGCTTGAGCCTTTCCCAACCCTGCAAGGCTGCACCCAGCGCCACCACTATGAGCATCGACAGGACAAACCGCCCGGTCAGCCGCCAGTTGATATTTGGCGCACGCCACACCCGCCGCGTGCCTGCCGGCGGAGCAATACGGCTGGCACCACGCGGAGTGGTTTGCACCCGCATGTTGCTTTTGCCCTGATTGCCCGCCCGCATATTCATGAGTTACTCCTGTACCGTAGTGGCCAGCAAGCGCAGCACCAGCTGCTGGAAATCCAGCCCGGCAGCCTTGGCTGCCATCGGTACCAGGCTGTGGCCGGTCATGCCCGGCACTGTATTCACTTCCAGCAACCAGAAGTTGCCCCGTCCATCCTGCATCACATCAGCACGGCCCCAGCCTGTGACACCGAGCGCGGTACAGGCACGGGCGGTCAGTTCACGCAGTTCCTGTTCTTTGTCTTCTTCCAGTCCACACGGAATCTGGTAGCTGGTGTTGTCCGACAGGTACTTGGCTTCATAGTCGTAAAACACATGATCCGTACCCAGCCGAATCGGTGGCAAGATCTCGCCGTCCAGCATGGCAATGGTGAACTCCGGCCCGCTGACATACTGCTCAACCAGCACGTTGTCATCATAAGTACGAGCGTTGTGCCAGGCCTGTTGCAACTCGTTCAGGTTATGGACTTTGGCCATGCCGATGCTGGAGCCTTCCTGGCTGGGTTTGACCATCAATGGAAAACCCAGCTCATCCGCGACACGCTCACAATCTTCGACGCAGGATAAAGTGGCGTGCTGCGGTGTCGGCAAACCAAGCGTGTGCCAAACCTGTTTGGTACGCAGCTTGTCCATCGCCAGAGCTGACGCCAGTACACCACTGCCGGTGTAAGGAATGCCGGCACATTCGAGCAGCCCCTGAATAGTGCCGTCCTCACCGCCGCGGCCATGCAACACAATAAAGGCACGGTCAAATGGCTGGGCACAAAGTTGTTGCATGATATCCGCACCAACATCAATGCCACAGGCATCCACACCAGTCGCTTGCAACGCTGCAAGCACGGCTGCGCCAGACTGCAACGACACCTCGCGCTCGGCACTACGCCCGCCGTAAAGTACGGCAACCTTGCCAAACTGTTTAACATCCATGAGCTGCGTCATGCCTGCTTACTCCCGTCCTGATTCTTGAATAAAGGATGTTTGACCAGTTGCGGGGCAATGCTGCCGATATCACCCGCTCCTTGGCACAACAAAATATCGCCCGCCCGCAACAACGGCTGCACCAGTGGAGCCATGTCGGTGCCCCGCTCAACGTATAGCGGATCAAGCTTGCCGCGCTGACGAATGCTATGGCACAGCTGACGGCTGTCCGCTCCGGGAATCGGCTCCTCGCCAGCGGGGAACACTTCCAGCAACAACAACACATTGGGTTCCCCCAGTACCTGCACAAAGTCCTCATACAGATCACGGGTCCGGCTGTAACGGTGCGGCTGATAAATCATCACCAGGCGGCGCTCGGGCCAGCCGTCACGAATGGCTTTGATTACTGCCGCAACTTCACGCGGATGATGGCCATAGTCATCAACCAGCATCACACTTCCACCTTCAACCGGCAGCTCGTCATACACCTGGAAACGGCGACCGACGCCCTGAAAGCCCGACAGCCCGGCCACAATGGCCGAATCATCAATGCCTTCATCAGTGGCAATGGCAATCACTGCCAATGCATTGAGTACGTTATGGCGGCCCGGCATGTTGACGCAGACCGGCATCGCCGGTTTGCCCTTGCGCAGCACGTTGAAGCAGGTACGCATACCATCCTGTTTTACATCTACAGCGCGCACGTCGGCATCTTCTGCAAAGCCATAGGTAATCGTTGGCCGTTTGACTCGCTGGGCAATATCACGCACCGACGGATCATCAATGCAGAGTACCGCCAGGCCGTAAAACGGCAGGTTGTGCAAAAAGTCGACAAAGGTCTGTTTCAGCTTGTTGAAATCGCCGCCATAGGTGCTCATGTGATCGGCATCAATATTGGTCACCACGGCAACCATCGGCTGCAAATGCAGGAAGCTGGCGTCACTTTCATCCGCTTCAGCAATCAGATAGCAGCCGCCGCCCAGCTGGGCATTACTGCCGGCGGCATTAACTCTGCCACCAATCACAAAGGTCGGGTCAAGATCGGCTGCAGCAAAGACAGTGGCCAGCAAGCTGGTGGTGGTGGTTTTGCCGTGAGTACCGGCCACGGCAATGCCGTGCCGATAGCGCATCAGCTCAGCCAGCATCTCGGCACGTGGAACCACCGGAATGCGGCGCTCCAGAGCACGTGCGACCTCAGGGTTTTCCTGGTTGATGGCACTGGAAACTACCAGCACATCCGCCTCTTCCACATTGGCTGCCTGATGCCCCAAAACGATCTGGATGCCCAGTCCCTGCAAACGCTCGGTCACTGAGGACAGTTTGATATCAGAGCCGGACACCTCGTAACCCAGATTGCGGATCACTTCAGCAATCCCGCACATGCCCGTACCGCCGATGCCGACAAAGTGAATACGACGGATACGGCGCATGCGACGGGTTTGCGCAGCAGTTGCTTGCAGTAACTCAGCCACGGGCCACCTCCAGACAGATATCTACCACCTGCTGTGCCGCCTGCGGCCGGGCCAGTGTACGCGCCTGTTGCGCCATTTCGATCAGCCTGTGGCTATTCATGAAAACCTCGGTCAAATGTTCCGCCAACACCTCGGGGCTAGTATCTGTTTGCGGCAAAATCAGCGCCGCACCCCGTTGCGCCAAAAACTCTGCATTCTTGCTTTGGTGATCGTCGATAGCATGGGGCAGCGGCACCAGAAAAGAGGCACGCCCCATTACTGCCAGCTCACTCACGGTCAGCGCGCCCGAGCGACAAATCACCAGATCGGCCCAGACGTAAGCCTCGGCCATGTCGTCAATAAAAGGAGCCACCTGCGCCTCAACACCAGCTCCGGTGTAGCGCTGCCGGGTAATCTCGGCGTGCTGCTCGCCGCACTGGTGGCGCACTTCCGGGCGCAACTTCTGCGGCAACAAGCCCAGTGCTGCGGGCAACAGTTTATTCAGTGGCTCGGCACCCAAACTGCCACCGACCACCAGCAAGCGCGGCGGTGTCGCGACTTGCTGTTTGTCCAGCGCGCGGATCACCAACTCGGCGCGCACCGGATTTCCAGTGGTCAACACCTTGTCGCCATCAGCAAAAGCACCGGGAAATGCCTGACAAATACGTTTGGCAAAACGCGCCAGACTACGATTGGCCGTGCCGGCGACCGCATTCTGCTCATGAATTACCAGTGGTACACCGCACAGTCGCGCAGCCAGACCGCCGGGGCCGGTCACATAGCCGCCCATGCCCAGCACACAGGCCGGGCGCAACCGGCGCATCAACCGCCAGGACTGCCACAATGCACCCAACAACTGCAAAGGAGCCTTGATCAATTGCAGCATGCCTTTACCCCGTAAACCGGTGGCGGCAATATTGTGCAACTCGATACCGGCAGCCGGCACCACACGACATTCAATACCGCGTCCAGCACCAAGCCAGTGCACCTGATAACCACGACTACGTAACTCTTCCGCACACGCCAGCGCGGGGAACACATGCCCACCGGTACCCGCGGCCATGATCAGGATGGTCTTAGGCATAATCCATCTCCTTCTGCACCGGCTGGCGTAACGGGCGCGCCGGAGCCTTCAGTGACTGACGCAATTCCCACTCAATACGAATCAGCACCGCCAGCGATACACAGCAAATCACCAGCGAACTGCCGCCATAACTGATAAACGGCAACGTCAACCCTTTGGTCGGCAGCAGCCCGGCATTCACACCAATATTGATGAACGCCTGACCGGTCCACATCATGGCAATGCCGTAGGCGCAGTAAGCAGCAAACGCCTGTCCGGCCAACTGGGCGCGTCGTCCAATCCGTAGCGCCCGGACACAAACAAACGTCAGCATGGCCACAGTCAGCAAAGCACCGACCATGCCCAATTCTTCGGCCAGCACGGCAAATACGAAGTCGGTGTGGGCCTCCGGCAAATAAAACTGCTTTTGCACGCTGTTGCCCAGTCCGGCACCAAAAATGTCACCACGCCCAAACGCAATAAGTGCCTGGGACAGCTGGTAGCCACTGCCGAACTGGTCACGAAACGGGTCGGTAAAGCTGGTGATACGCTCCAGCCGATAGTCTTCTGCCGTTACAAAGAACCAGCCCAGCCCACCCAAAATAATCAACAAAGGCGCTGCCACCTTCATACTGGTGCCGGCGAGGAAAATCATCACCACGACGCTGCCCACCATCACCGTGGTCGCTCCAAAATCCGGCTCTGCATAAATCAATGCTGCAAACACCAGAAGTATCGCCAGCGGCTTGACGAAGCCAAACAGCTTCTTCTCCAGCTCGACCTGGTGGCGCACCAGATACCCGGCAATGAAAAACACCATAAACAGCTTCGCCGGCTCGGAGGATTGCAGATTGAACACGCGCAGATTCAGCCAGCGCTTGGAACCGTTTACCTCATGTCCGATACCCGGCGCGTACACCAGCACCAGCAACAACAAAGCAACCATCAGCAATGGCCAGCTCCATTTTTCCCAGCGTTCTACCGGTACCAGCAAACAGCACAGGGCTGCCCCCAAACTGACACCCACATACAGTGAGTGGCGGATAAAGTAGTAATAATGATTGCCATTGTTATGAGCAGCAGAAACCGCAGACGAAGCCGACGCATTCATCACCAGCCCCAAGCCCAATAAACACAGGCAGGCACCCAGTAACCAGTAATCCAGATCAACTTTCTGGTGGCGGCCACCCAGTGGCGAGTTCTGCAACCAGCCCGATACATGGCGCTTGATCATGCCAGGCCCTCCACCGCGCGGACAAACAGCTCACCACGCTCTTCGAAGTTCTTGAACATGTCCAGACTGGCACAGGCAGGAGCCAGTACCACCACGTCGCCCGGTCTGGCTAAGGCTGCTGCTTGTCCGGTCGCTTCCGCCAGATCACTGACCAGCAGCAACGGTATATTGGTGGACTGCAATGCCTGACGAATTTTTTCCGCATCGCGCCCCAGCAAAATCACTGAACGGCAATGCTGTTGCACGGCAGCAGCCAGCTCAGCAAAATCCGC
>CAZBXG010000001.1:0-21235 GCA_964495925.1 uncultured Thiopseudomonas sp. | reverse complement strand
CCGTCACGCAGGCCAAACTGGCTGGCACTCTGCGGCTCGCCCAAACCAAATTCCAACACCTTCTGGCCGGCAACAGTCTTTGGCTGTGCAGCAAAATCATCACGATTGACCACTGCCCATTCGGCACCGCCATACACTTGCAACTTGACGTCGGTGTAATGCTGCAGATCGCGGTAACGATCCAGATGATCAGCACTGATGTTCAGGCAGGTTGCCGCCAGCGGCCGTAAATGACTGATGGTTTCCAGCTGAAAGCTGGACAATTCCAGTACATAAAGGTCAGCCGGTTGTGCCAGCAGCTCAAGTGCCGGTGTGCCAATATTGCCGCCCACACCCACCTGCAGGCCGGCCTGCTGCACCATCTGCCCGACCAGCGCAGTGACCGTGCTCTTGGCATTCGATCCGGTAATTGCCAGCACCGGAGCCTTGGCATGCTGCAAAAACAGATCGACATCGCCACTGATCTGCACACCGCGGTCTATTTCCCGCTGAATCTGCGGCGTTGCCAGCGCCAGCCCCGGGCTGACATACAGCACAGCTGCCTGTTGCAGTAACGGTGTGTCCAGCGAGCCACAATGCACTTGCACCTGCGGCAACTCGGTCTGCAAGGTTGCCAGCTCTGGTGGCTGCTCACGGGTATCCACAGCAGCCACAGGCACGCCCTGGCGCGCCAAAAAGCGCACCAGTGACAATCCTGTTTTACCCAGGCCGACCACGACCTGCAGCTGCTGTGTCATCAGTAATTACCTCAGTTTCAACGTAGACAGACCGATCAGCACCAGCACCACGGTGATGATCCAGAAACGCACAATTACGCGTGGCTCGGGCCAGCCTTTCAATTCAAAGTGGTGGTGGATCGGTGCCATGCGGAACACCCGCTTGCCACGCAACTTGAACGATGCCACCTGAATCACCACCGACAGGGTTTCCACGACAAATACCCCGCCCATGATGAACAGCACAATTTCCTGACGTACGGCCACTGCTACCAGTCCGAGCGCAGCACCCAGTGCCAGCGCACCCACATCACCCATGAATACCTGGGCCGGATAGGTGTTGAACCACAGGAAACCCAGACCGGCACCAACCAATGCACCACAGAAAATAATCAGCTCGCCCACGCCCGGAATGTAGGGAATGAACAGGTACTGGGCAAAGGTGGCATGACCGGACAAATAGGCAAAAATACCCAGAGCACCGCCCACCAACACCGTTGGCAAAATCGCTAAGCCGTCTAGCCCATCAGTCAGGTTGACCGCATTACTGGAGCCGACAATCACAAAGTAGGTCAGCACCACAAAGCCCAGACCCAGTTGCAAACTGACACCTTTCAGGAAAGGAAAAATCAGGGCTGTTTCAGCCGGGCCTTGCGCGGTAACGTACAGCGCCACCGCTGCACCCAGACCAAACACCGACTGCCAAAAATACTTCCAGCGCCCGGGCAGGCCGCGCGAGTTCTTCTCAATCACCTTGCGATAATCGTCCACCCAGCCAATGACGCCAAACAACAAAGTCGTAACCAGCACAATCCAGACATAGCGGTTGCTCAGGTCGCCCCACAACAATGTGCTGATGGCAATACAGGCCAGAATCAGCGCGCCGCCCATGGTCGGAGTGCCCGATTTGGACAAATGGCTCTGCGGACCATCAGTACGCACTGACTGGCCAATTTGCAGGCTGCGCAGCGTGCGGATCATCCAGGGTCCCAGCCACAGGGACATGACCAGCGCCGTCAGGATGCCCAGAATCCCGCGCAACGTCAGGTACTGGAACACCGCAAAGCCCTTGTAATATTGCTGCAAGTATTCAGCAATCAGTAACAGCATCAGTTTGCACCCTTATCCACATTTAGAATGGCGGCCACCACTTGCTCCATGGCAGCACTGCGCGAGCCCTTGACCAGATAGCTGGTAGGCAATGTAATTTTGTTTTCTACCGCCGCCAGCAACTCCTGCTGGCTGGCAAAATGTTGCGCCATGCCTTTAAAGGCATTGACCGCATGCTGCATGTTCGGGCCCACAGCAAATAGCACGTCCGCCTTACCGTTGGCATATTCGCCCAGCGCCCGGTGTTCGGCCTCGGCCCACTCGCCCAGCTCGCCCATATCACCCAACACCAGAATGCGCTGCCCATTCATGCCGGCCAGCAAGTCCATCCCGGCACGCATCGAAGCAGGATTGGCGTTATAGCTGTCATCAATCAGCACGCCACCATGGCTGAGGTGATGTTGCAAACAACGACCGGCAACCGGCTGTGCCTGCTCCAACCCCTGCACAATATTGTCCAGGCCGATACCAGCGGCATAAGCTGCTGCGGCGGCAGCCAGGGCATTGTTCAGGTTGTGTGCTCCGGCCAGCTGCAATTGCAACTGTTCGTTGCCAACCGGCGTACAAAGTTCAAACGACATCCGCCCGTTTTGATCAAAGCGGGCATTACGCGAGAACACGTCTGCCTGTTCATTCTCGACAGAAAAAGTCACCAGCCGGCCTGCACTGTTGCGCTCGCGCCACTGGGCAAAAGCAGCGTCATCCAGGTTCAGCACCGCTGTGCCCTGTCCTTGCATCGCATCCAGAATCTCGCCCTTGGCCCGTACAATCTGCTCTGGCCCACCAAACTCGCCAGCATGGGCCATACCGGCATTGTTTATCAGCACGACCTGTGGCTGCGCCAGCGAACGGGTCCAGGCAATTTCACCCGGCAATGATGCACCCAGCTCAATCACTGCCAGCTTGTGCTGACCGTTCAACTCCAGCAACGTCAGTGGCACACCCACTTCGTTATTCAGGTTGCCACGAGTGGCAAGAACCGCATCACTGCCCACCGCCGTGCCGCCAATGCTGGCCAGCAGTTCTTTGACCGTGGTTTTACCACTGGAACCGGTCAGGGCAATCAGCGTGCCCTTGAATTGCTGGCGGTTATGCCGCCCCAGCAAGCCCAGTGCAACCCGTGTGTCACCAACTGCCAGCTGGGGCAGCTCGCTGCTGTCCTGCCAGGCATCGACCAGTGCGGCGGCAGCACCTGCGGCTTCGGCCTGCGGCAAGTAATCATGGCCGTCAAAATTGTCGCCTGTCAGAGCCACAAACAGATCACCGCTGCGCAGGCTGCGTGAGTCCGTGTGTACCCGCAAAATTTGTACATCCGCACCCAGCAGCTGGCCATCCAGCACCGGAGTCAGTTCGGCAAGATGCCATGCTCTAAACATTAGTGCCCTCCCACTGGGTCAGTGCTTGCTGTGCAAGCTCCAGATCCGAAAACGGATAGCGCTGACCACATATTTCCTGATAGTCCTCATGTCCTTTACCTGCGATTACCACCACATCACCCGGCTGCGCCGATGCAATTGCGGCCGCAATCGCGGCAGCACGGTCAGCAAATTCCTGCACATCGGCAGCGGAGGTCAGGCCAGCCAAAATATCGGCACGGATTTGTGCTGGATCTTCGTTGCGCGGATTGTCATCAGTGACCAGCAACCGGTCGGCGCTAGCCTCGGCTACAGATGCCATCAACTCACGCTTGCCCCGGTCACGCTCACCGCCGCAACCAAACACACAGTACAAGTGCCTGTTGCGTGCAACATGGGAGCGCATCGCAATCAGGACTTGCTGCAAGGCATCCGGTGTGTGGGCATAATCCACAACGACCAGCGGTTTACCGTTTTGCACAACGGCCTGCATGCGACCTGCAGGCGGTGTCAGCTCTGGCATCACTGCCAAAATATCGCGTAGCGCGTAGCCCATGCCGGACAAGGTGGCGATCACCGCCAACAGGTTGCACAGGTTGAAGCGGCCCAACAGCTTGCTGCGTAGCAGAGCTTCGCCCTGAGTCGTGGCCACAGTGGCGCGAATGCCCTCGGGACTGTATTCCACCTCACGACAATACACATGCGCTTCCGAGTTGCTGACGCTGTAAGTTTTCAGGTTTTTATCCGCATATTCACGGGCCAGCTGTACACCAAAATCGTCGTCCAGATTGAGCACCCGGACTTTTAGCCCGGGCCAGGCAAACAGGTCAGCCTTGGCTGCTGCATAGGCTTCCATGCTGCCGTGATAGTCAAGATGATCACGGGTCAGATTGGTCAACACCGCAATATCCATATCCACCGCCGCCAGACGCTTCTGTGCCAGCCCGTGCGATGAAACCTCCATCGCAACATGCGTGGCTCCTGCTCGTTTCAGGTCGGCCAGTGCCGACTGCAGGCTGATCGGGTCTGGCGTGGTATGAACCCCGCTATGCAGCTTGTTAAGAAAACCGTTACCCAGCGTCCCGACCACCGCGCTGGACTCGCCCAGACGGTTCAATGCTTGCGCCAGTAAATGCGATACCGTGGTTTTACCATTGGTACCGGTAACTCCGAGCATGGTCAGAGCGCGACTCGGCTCACCGTAAAAGCGGCCGGCAATCGCCGACAACTGGGCCTGCAAGCCTTTAACCGGCAGCAGCAAGGCGGCACTGTCCTGAGTTTCCAGTGCACCCTCCAGCTCATAGGCAACTGCAGCCGCGCCCCTGGCAATGGCATCAGCAATATATTCCCGACCGTCAACCTGACTGCCGGGCACTGCCAAAAACAGGTCGCCTGGCTTGACCTTGCGGCTATCCAGCGTCAATTCGCGGATCAATACGTTGCTATGTGCCTGTGGCAGCAACTGGTTCAATGGCATCGGCACTAACTGCGCCCTCTTTTATGTTGGGTACTATTATTTGCCATGGTTTCAGGCAAGTTATCGGGCCGCACATTCAACAAATGCAGTGATCCGGCCATGATTCGGCTAAATGCGGGCGCAGCAACCAGCCCGCCGTAGTAGCCGCCCTGACTGGGCTCGTCAATAACTACTGCCATGGCAATGCGTGGCTCGCTGACCGGACCTACACCGGCAAACAGCGAGCGGTAACTGTCTTCTGTATATCCACCGGCCTGTGTCTTTTTGGCAGTGCCACTTTTACCAGCCACATGGTAGCCCGGCACTCTGGCACGCAATCCGCCACCGCCTTCTTCCTCGACTACCGAGCGCAGCATCTCAAGCACCACCTGACTGGTGACCGGATTCATCACCTGAGTTTCGCTAACGGCCCGATCCTGGCGCAACAAAGACAGCGGGATGCTGGCTCCACTATTGCCCAGCGTTGCGTAAGCATGTGCCAGCTGCACTGCAGTAACGGAAAAACCATAGCCGTAAGCCATGGTTGCAGTCTCGGCAGCGCCCCATCGCCGGTAAACCGGAAAACGCCCCGAGCTTTCACCGGGAAAACCCAACCCTGTATCTGCACCAAAGCCCACCTGCTGCATCACTGCAGCAACCGGCTCGGCCCCGACGTCCAGAGCAATTTTACTGATGCCCACGTTGCTGGATTTTTTCAGCACGTTGGTCAGGTCCAGTACGCCGCCTCGGGACACATCCCTGATCGTGTACTTGCCAATCTGCATGCGACCATTACCGACATCAACGGTAGAGTTCGGCTGCCAGCGTCCGCTGTCCAGTGCAGCTGCAATGGTAAATGGCTTGACGGTTGAACCCGGCTCGAAGGCATCGACCAGCGCCCGGTTGCGACTGCCACTGGCAGTGTAAGAGGCACGGTTATTGGGGTTATAAGTGGGGTAATTGACCAGCGCCAGAATCTCGCCGGTTTGTACATCAACCATGACCAAAGAGCCCGCTTTGGCCTTGAATTCCTGAATGGTACGCTGCAGCTCCCGATGCGCCAGATACTGCAAACGCAAATCAATCGACAAGGCTATCGACTGGCCCGCCTTGGCATTTTGCACCACTTGGACATCAGCAATAATCTGTCCCTTGCGATTTTGCACCACACGACGCTTGCCCTGCACACCAGCCAGCCACTCGTTATAGGCCAGCTCAACTCCTTCGCGGCCCTGTTCGTCGATATCCGTCAGCCCGACCAGATGCGCCGTTACTTCACCTGCCGGATAGTAACGCCGGAACTCTTCACGCTGATAAACACCCTCGATTTTCAGCGCCATCACCTGCTCGCCCTGTTGCGGGGTAACACCGCGCTCCAGATACATAAAGCTGCGGCCTTTATTAGCTTCAATGCGTTTGATCAGTATGTCCGCCGAAACTCCCAACAAACTGGCCAGCTCAGGCCAACGCTCGCGACTGCCTGCCAGCTCCAGCGGGTTAGCCCACAAAGTAGTCATGGGCGTGCTAACGGCCAACGGCTCACCGTTACGGTCAGTGATGGTGCCACGGTGGGCGCTGATCGGCACATGACGCAAACTGCGCTTGTCGCCCTGCTCGGCCAGAAAGTCATGGCGCACCACATGGAGCCAGGCAATGCGCCCGGACACAATCACAGCCAGCCCAAGCAGGGTCAGCATGGTCAGCCCAAAGCGCCAACGCGCGGCAAACCAGTTTCGTACTTCCAGCCAGCTTTTCATGGCGACACCACAACCACGCTGCCCGGCTCGGGCACGTGCATGCCGAGCTGCTCCACCGCCAGTTTTTCAATCCGGTTATGCGCAGTCCAGGTACTGTGTTCCAGGACCAGTCGCCCCCATTCTGCCTGCAGTCGGTCACGCTGTTTCATCTCGACAAACAAAGTGTTCAGCAGCTGTCGACTGCCATGCGCGCTATAAGCAACCCCAATGGAGCTGACCAGCACGACAACAAACAGCAAGCCAATGGTCCGGCTATACGGCGGTAAATGACGGGTATGCGGCTGCGTATTCATCGCAACTTCTCCGCAATGCGCATCACTGCGCTACGTGCGCGCGGATTCTCCTGCAACTCTTGCTGACCGGCATATTGTGGCTTGCCATGCAGCTTAAGCACGGGCACAAAAGGCTCTGGCCGAATTGGCAAATGGCGCGGCAGGTTATCGGCTTCGCCACGCACCAGCTTGCGCATGAACTGTTTGACAATGCGGTCTTCCAGCGAGTGAAAACTGATGACTACCAAGCGACCGCCTACTCTCAGGCTATCAACCGCCGCCTGCAAGCCAAGCTCAAGATCGGTCAGTTCGTTATTGATATGGATGCGCAAACCCTGAAAGGCCCGTGTAGCGGGATGCTTGCCCTTTTCCCAAGCAGGATTGGCTACACTTATCACTTCAGCCAGGTCAGCCGTGCGCACAAAGAGCTTTTCCTCGCGACGCTTAACGATCGCGTTTGCCATACGCCGGGCAAAGCGTTCTTCACCGTACTCCTTGAATACCCGGGCAATTTCTTCTGCACTCGCCTGCGCCAGCCAGTCCGCGGCACTGATGCCGACAGCCGGGTTCATGCGCATGTCCAGCGGGCCATCGTGGGTAAAACTGAAGCCACGCGCTGCATCATCCAGTTGCGGCGAAGAAACACCCAGATCAAGCAATACACCATCTATCTTGCCGACCAAACCACGCTGCACAGCTTCGTCATACATGTCGGCAAAGCTGCGTTGCACAATGGCAAAGCGACTGTCGCCCTGCGCCAGCGCTTCACCAGCAGCAATCGCCTGCGGGTCCTTATCAAAGCCCAGCAAACGCCCTTCGCCAGACAACTGCTGCAAAATCAGGCGACTATGCCCGCCCCGGCCAAAAGTACCGTCCACATAGCAGCCGCCAGCCTGCACCTGGAGTGCATGCACGGCTTCGTCCAGCAGGACGCTTATATGCTTGTGTTCGGCTGTCATGTATTAAAGCACCAGATTGCGTAATTCTTCGGGGATATCGTTGTGCTGCACAAAACTCATGTCTTGCTCAAACTGGGCTTGCCACTTTTCTTCATCCCAGATCTGGAACTTATGCAACATGCCGACCAGCGCTACATGCTTGTCGAGTCCGACCCGGGCACGCAATTGCGGCGGCACCAGAAAACGCCCACTGCCGTCCAGCTCAACATCAATTGCATTGCCCACCAGTAAACGCTGCATTCTGCGGGCTTCTGGCATCATCGAAGACATGCGGCTGATCTGTGTTTCGACCCGCGCCCACTCATGCAATGGATAAAGACACAGGCACGGCTCATGGAGATCAATGGTAATGACCATCTGACCTTCACAACGCTCATCAAGCTCTTGGCGGTACCGACTCGGCATCGCCAAACGCCCTTTGGCGTCCAGATTGATAGAACTGGATCCGCGAAACATTCGTGCTTTCCATTCGAAGGGAGCGCATTCAAGCAGAAAAACCCACTTTTTTCCACTTTGCACCACTTCGGCACACTATAAAAACCACCTTGCATAGCGTCAAGCACAAACAGGGGTAAAAATCCTTATATGTCGAAGACTTAGCTTTTCTGTAGTAGCCAGATGCCAGCCAGAAAAAAAACGCAAAAAGCACCGCATACCACTCAAGCCGGTAGCAGCCAAAGTTAAAGTGATTTATGAGAAGTGATTTCTCACCAGAACTGACGAGAAGGAGAAAAAAGAAGCAAGAGTCAGCCTGTAAGCCGGGTTCTGTCGTGGACAGCCATTCCTCTAGGGTCGCCATCACTGACGACCTCAAGCAACCTACCCGAATCCAGCGCGGGCCACGCCAATGGATTCCTATTTGGTCTTGCTCCCGACGGGGTTTGCCTGGCCATGGACTGTTACCAGCCATGCGGTGCGCTCTTACCGCACCTTTTCACCCTTACCGGCGCTTGCGCGCTTAGGCGGTTATTTTCTGTGGCACTTTCCGTAAGCTTGCGCCTCCCAGGAGTTACCTGGCGCCTTGCCCTGCGGAGCCCGGACTTTCCTCCCTCTTTCGGCCTTGCGGCAGAAAGACAGCGACTGTCCGGCTGACTCTTGCCGGCAAAGGGTACGTTTGACGTCCGCAACATGCAACTTTTAATTCGGACAAATCCGCCTAACATCAAACAGTCGGGTACGGCTACAGCCTATTAGCCAGCAGTAAAGACGCTGACCGCCATTCACAGAGCATAATCACACGCAGACAGAACCCGCCAGTCACCCTCATTGCTCTTGCACCACCCCATGCAAGCCGCCAAACTATGGTGTTATCACTTATTTCAAGCCAAGCAATCATAATGACAAATCCAATGCTAGACACCCTGGTTTCCCTGCTTGACATGGAAACCCTGGAAACCCACCTGTTTCGCGGCGCCAGCCAGGACCTGGGCTTTCGTCAGCTGTTTGGCGGCCAGGTGTTGGGCCAGGCCCTGTCCGCTGCCAGCAAGACCGTTGACAGCGACCGGCAGGCCAACTCGCTGCACGGCTATTTCTTACGCCCCGGCGATCCTGACAAACCGGTCATCTACCAGGTCGAACCGGTACGCGACGGCGCAACTTTTTGCACCCGTCGGGTAATGGCAATCCAGAATGGTCGTCCGATTTTCACCTGCAGCGCTTCGTTTCATATCCGCGAAGAAGGTTTTCATCACCAGATACAAATGCCTGATGTGCCCATGCCCGAAGAGCTGGTATCCGACAGCGAACTCACTCCAGAACTGGCTCGCGCACTCAATGACGAAAAGCGTCTAAAAATGCTGCGCGACAAGCCCATTGAAACCCGTGCCGTGCAAGTGCTTGACCCGCTCAATCCGGAAAAAACCGCCCCCGTCAAACAGGTGTGGTTCAAAGCCGACGGCCAGTTGCCCGACTGCCCGGCCCTGCACCGCTACCTGCTCGCCTACACATCAGATTTCAGCTTGTTGACCACTTCCCTGCTGCCGCACGGTGCTTCCATCTGGCAACCGCAGATGCAAGTGGCCAGCCTTGATCACGCCATCTGGTTTCACGATGAAGTACGCATGGACGACTGGCTGCTATATAGCATGGACAGCCCATGGACCGGCGGCTCACGTGGTTTTGCCCGTGGCAGTATTTTCACTCGTGACGGCCGGCTGGTCGCCTCGGTAGCCCAGGAAGGACTGGTTCGGGTACGCCACGACTGGCTCAACAAGGAGGATTAAGTACATGCCTGCTTTTCTGCACAGCTGCCGACACTGGGTTTTCGACATGGACGGTACCCTGACCCGCGCTGTCCACGATTTTGGCTACATCCGCCAGCAGCTAGCGATCCCGCCCGAAGCCGACATTCTGGGCCATCTGGACAGCCTGCCGGAAAAACAGTCTCGTGCAGCCCACCACTGGCTGATGGAGCACGAGCGGGAGCTGGCCGAACAATCAATCGCAGCCACCGGCGCGGTCGAACTGGTACAGCATCTGCACCAGCGTGGCGACCGGCTGGCCATTCTCACACGTAATGCCCAGGAACTGGCCAGCGTCACCCTGCAAGCGATCGGGCTTGACCAGTGTTTTAAGCAGGACGATATTCTCGGCCGCGAACAGGCAATCCCAAAACCGGCACCAGACGGCATGTTGAAAATTGCTCGCGCCTGGCAAGTAGATAGCGCTCATCTGTGTATGATTGGCGATTTCCATTTTGACCTGCGCAGCGCCCGCAAGGCTGGCGCCAAGGCCGTGTTGGTCAACCTGCCGGATAACCCCTGGCCCGAACTGACCCACTATCACGCTCAAAGTTGCGCCGACCTGTTGCAACTCCTGTCCGCCAAACCGGCATAAACAAAAAAGCCGCTGCTGCTCCGATCAGGAGCTGGCAACGGCTTTCATGCGGAATATCTCCCCCTAGATTCCCTCCAGTCGTGGTACGACTGTGGTCAAGCAGCTACCGATAAGCACTGCCGTTAGAAGGTTTGTCACCGGTAAGCAGACGCCCCTGAATCCTGTACAAAACCGGCCCTGGTGGTGACACCCTGCCTTGCTTTGACTTGAAATTGATTATACGCAAAATCGGCAACAACAAATTGCTAAAACAGCCAAACCAAGCACCCAAACAGCAGATTATTGCAATATCCAGCCAAAAGCAGCAAAATAAAGCCAATTTTCTAGCCAGGCCTGACATTATGAAACTTGATCGCTTTGATATCCGCATTCTGGACGCACTGCAAAAAGACGGCCGCATCTCCAACCAGGAACTGGCCGAGCAAATTGGCCTATCACCCTCACCCTGCTCGCGTCGCGTGCGTCAACTGGAAGACAGCGGACATATCATGCGGCACGTGGCCCTGCTGGAGCCCAAAAAACTGGGGCTGACCCTGACTGCTTATGTGCTGATCGGAATGGATCGGCATACGCCCGAGCGTTTTGCCAATTTTCAAGAGCACATCATCCGTTGGGACGAAGTGCTTGAATGCAGCCTGATCACCGGCATGGACGCAGACTACCAGCTCAAAGTAGTGGTACCAGACATGGAGCACTATCAAAAATTCTTGCTGGAAAAGCTGACCCGGATTGAAGGCGTTACCAGTGTACGCTCCAGTTTTGTGCTGAATCAGGTCCAGCTGTCAACAGCCCTGCCGCTGGATCACCTGCAATTATAATACCGCCAGCAGACCTTGCAGACAGCTCCATTGACGCAGGGCAAGTTATTGGTGCGGCATAAATTCATGTATAATCGCTTTCATTTGCAGGCTGAGGGCCATAAGTGATGCATTTTACTCCTTGCCAGAACACCCTGCAAAATCGCAACAAATTTAGTATTTAACCGGACAGTGCCCCATGGAAACCGAAGTTTTTGAAGAGCTGATGACTACCCTGCTGGTAGGCGGACTCATTCTGTTTATGGGTTTCATTGTCTGGGACCTGGCCAAAAAATCCAAAGCAGGCCGCTACGGCACTGCCGTGTTGTTTTTTGCGCTTGGCCTTGGCGTATTCGGTTTTATTGCTAAAACAATCATCATTGCCGTCAAAGGACTGTAAACCCGCCACAGGATGGAATCTGCCGATACTCCTCCAGTTGAAATCCATACAGCCAAAGCATGGCTGCCAGCATTAGGATTTTTCACCAATGAAACCCGCTGACCTTGTAATGCAGAGCTATGGCCGTTGCTGTCGCTCCGAAACTTTTTTCGATACTTTTTACCGCATATTCCTTGCCAGCTCACCGGAAGTGCGCGCCAAATTCGCCAACACCAACATGCAAGCACAGCAGCTGCTATTGCGTCAGGGCATCATGAATATTGTCCTGTACGCACGCGGCATGCCAGACACCAAGCTGCAGGCGCTGGGCTGCTCGCATTCGCGCAAGGCCATGGATATCCGCCCTGAACTATATACACTCTGGACCGATTCCCTGCTACAAACCATCCGCGAACATGACAGCGAAGCAGACACTCACACCATCAATGCCTGGTTTGAAGTGATCAATAAAGGCATTGCAGTCATCCTCAAACAGTACTGAAGCACCTCACCCGGGCCAGGGCAACTCACGCCACTGCCCGGGTTGCAAATCCCCCAGCCCCCAGTCACCAATACTCACCCTGACCAACCGTAAAGTAGGCAGGCCGACTGCTGCCGTCATGCGGCGGACCTGACGATTTTTACCCTCACAAATACAAATCTCCAACCAGCTGGTCGGTACTGTTTTGCGAAATCGTACCGGCGGGTTACGCTCCCACAACTGTGGCTCATCAATAATCCGCACCTGTGCCGGCAGCGTAAGCCCGTCCTTGAGCTGAACGCCTGCTTCCAGCTGACGGATCTGTCCACCCTGAACCTCACCCTCAACCTGCGCCCAGTAGGTTTTCCAGATACGATAGCGCGGCTCGCTGATGCGCGCCTGCAAACGGCCATCATTGGTCAGTAACAGCAAGCCCTCGCTGTCACGATCCAGCCGACCAGCCGGATACACGCCCGGATAATCCACCCAGTCTTTCAGGGTGGCGCGCCCTTCCCCATCGGTAAACTGGGTCAGCACATCAAATGGCTTATTCAAAGCAATCAGCACCGGCTTACTAATGCTCTCACGCCGTTTACCCATCGTACGCCGGCGCTGAACAGGCAGCGTTGGCTTTTTAGTCATTCCATGCCCCAAGCAAAGCGGCAAAATCTTCTATCCAGGCTATCGAGTCCTGCTCCGGCGTGACTGTCTCACTGGCATCCAGACGCAGGGTCTCCTGCAACCGGACCAGCCCCAGCTCATCAGCCAGGTCTTCCAGCTCATCAGCAGCCAGACAAAAATTGTCGCCATAACCGGAATCGCCCAGCCCGATAATTCCTGCCGGACGGCCTGCCCAGTCAGGCAGTTGCTCCTGCAGCTTCTCAAGCAACGGCTGCATGCGCTCCGGGACTTCACCCATACCGGTAGTGGAAACGACAAACAACAAGGCCGCCGGGTCTTGCTCCTGCAGCTCCTGCAAAGTCCAGTGCTGTTGGTAAACTGCATCCAGCCCGGCCTCGGCCAGCAATTCACTTGCCCGCCACGCCACCTCTTCCGAAGTACCGAATACTGTTCCCGACACAATCACAACACGCATACCACACTCCAGTCATTACCATAGCCGCCTGTTCTGCCTTGCAGACACACTGGGCCCCGGCGATACAACAGACAGCGGCAAAATGTTAACCTGCCACTAAACAGCAGGCAGCCTAGCAAGCCCGCCCCGTTCCGGGCAAGCCGTATTCCCGCAGGAGTCCCCTTGAGCAAACAGTTTCCCGTTCTGATTACCGGCGCTGCCCAGCGCGTTGGCTTACATTGTGCGCTGCGCCTGCTGGAGTCGGGCTATCCGGTTATCACCAGTTACCGCAAACCGCACCCCGGCGTGGACCAGCTGACACAGGCTGGTGCCATTTGCCTGCCTGCAGACTTCAGTAGCGAAGCCGGTATTTACGCTTTTGTTGATGATGTCAAACAGCATACCAACGGGCTGCGTGCAATTATCCACAACGCCTCCACCTGGCAACCGGATCCGCAACCGCCATCAGGCAATGCTTTTCGCCAGCTGTTCCATGTACACATGCTGGCTCCTTATCTGATCAACCTTGCATGCGAGCCCCTGCTGCGCAACAGCAAGCAGGCCGACATCATCCACATCAGCGACGATGTCACCCGGCGTGGCAGCCGCAACAAAATCGCCTACAGTGCCAGCAAAGCCGCACTGGACAACATGACCCTGTCCTTTGCCAGCCAGTTCGCTCCACATATCAAGGTCAATGGCATCAGCCCGGCCCTGATCATGCTGCAGCCCGGTGACAGTGAAGAATATGCCAGGCAAGCAATGGACAAATCCGTATTAAAAATCATTCCGGGCCCCGAAGTGGTGATGCAAGCGGTAGAATACCTGCTGACTAACCCCTATGTGACCGGAACGACCCTCTGTTTGAATGGCGGTCGCCATCTAAAGAATTAAAAGGAACCTCCCTCATGTGTGAAGATCTGGCCAAACATTACCACGCCATCCTGGAAGGATTGGGCGAAAATCCACAGCGCGAAGGTCTGCTCGATACGCCCAAGCGCGCAGCAAAGGCCATGCAGTACCTGTGTAACGGCTATGACAAAAACCTGGATGAAGTAGTCAACGACGCACTGTTCGAGTCCAGCAGCGAAGAAATGGTCATTGTGCGCGATATTGAGCTGTACTCTTTATGCGAGCATCACCTGCTGCCGTTCATCGGCAAGGCGCATGTCGCCTATATTCCCACCGGCAAGGTAATCGGCCTGTCCAAGGTGGCCCGCATTGTTGACATGTATGCCCGCCGCCTGCAAATTCAGGAAAACCTGACCCGCCAGATTGCCGATGCCGTGATGAGCGTCACCAACGCATCAGGTGTGGGCGTGGTGATCGAAGCCAAACACATGTGCATGATGATGCGCGGTGTAGAAAAGCAAAATTCGGTGATGACTTCTTCTGCGATGCTGGGCAGCTTCCGCAGTTCGGTCAACACCCGTCAGGAATTTCTGCAGCTGATGCGGGGCCAATAAGATGGAGATGCTTGTGCCCGGCCAGGCCCGCATTCGCATCAAGGATCTGCGCTTGCGCACTTACATCGGCATCAACGAGGAAGAAATCCGCAACCGGCAGGATGTGCTGATCAATGTGCGCATCCTGTATCCGGCCTGTAAAGCCGTTGACAGCAATCAGATTGAAGATGCGTTGAACTATCGCAGCATCACCAAAGCCATTATCGAACTGGTAGAAAACAACCGCTTTGCCCTGCTGGAGCGATTGACTCAGGAAGTGCTGGATTGCGTAATGAACTTCACGCAAGTCAGCTATGCCGAGGTGGAAGTCGATAAGCCTCATGCGCTGCGCTTTTCCGAATCGGTTTCAATCACGCTGGCAGGTCAACGCGATGCCTGATGCCCTGTCTGCATTTTTGCAGCAACTGGAGGCAGGTGACCGCCTGTTTGCCGATACCCTGACGTTTATCGACCGGCATTATTACTATCAGCCGCAGCCTTTCAGCAACGGTCCGCTGCACAACTCCGCCGGAGAAAACGAGGGTTCCTGCAAGATCCTCGGCTTGGCCCTGCTGGAAGGCCTGTCCACACAACAGGCCTTGCTGGCCTTTGGCGAGCACTATCGTCATGTATTGGCAACACCGGACGGCAGCGATCATGCAAACATCCGCCAACTGCTAAAAACAGGCCTGACCCAAGTGAGCTTCAATCAGCTACCGCTACAACACTCAACATAGTACTGTGCAAGCCGTGCAAGATAGCAACGAGCAGCCTAGCGCTGCTCCAGCCCCCACTGGTACAACAGGTTTTTTCGGGCGCCTGTAATTTGTGCCGTCAGGGCTGCCGCTTTTTTCAGTGGCAGCTCAGCCGCCAGCATCAACAACACCCGCTGCGATTCGGCATCAACAGTGTCTTTTTCCGCCTTTGCGTCAACACCAGCGACCAGCAGCACACATTCACCACGCTGCTGGTTACTGTCGGCAGCAATCCAGCCTGCCAGCTCACCCAGCTCCGCATCCTTGATTGTTTCAAAGGTTTTGGTCAGCTCGCGCGCCAGCACTGCCTTCCGCCCTGCACCAAAAACTTCTGCCATGGCCAGCACCGACTCCAACACCCGGTGTGGCGCCTCATAAAAAATCAGCGTGCGCGACTCGCTGACCAGTTCTTGCAAGCGGGCATTGCGCGGGCCGCTTTTGGCAGGCAAAAAACCCTCAAAGATAAAGCGGTCTGATGGCAAGCCTGCTGCTGACAGCGCTGCAATCGCCGCGCACGCACCAGGCACAGGCACCACCTGCAAACCTTCCGCGCGGGCCAGGCGGACCAGATGAAAACCCGGGTCAGAAATCAGTGGCGTGCCGGCATCGCTAATCAATGCCAGGTTTTCACCGTCACGCAAACGCTGCACCAACGCAGCGCTGCCATTACGCTCGTTATGGTCATGACAAGGAACCATCGGCGTCTGAATGGCAAAATGTTCCAGCAGCCGCGCCGAATGCCGGGTATCCTCTGCTGCAATCAGGTTCACCTGCCCCAGCACTTGCAACGCCCTTGTGCTGATATCCTGTAAATTACCGATCGGCGTAGCAACTACATACAAGGTGCCGGCGACTGTTGTGCTCACAGCAAACTCCAACCTGTTCAAGAAGGTGAAGTATAACGCAAAGCTGCCGGCCAAAGTCGCACCAGACGCTGCGTTTCGGTACAATGAGGACATTCCCAACCTTCTGCAGGAACAGTCTGTCCATGTTGCAACCTTTGCGTTTACCTCTGGCTCTCGGCCTGACTCTGGTACTGGCCGCCTGTGCCAGCACAAACCCTCATTCCATTGGTTCGCTGCCCGATACACGCCATACCGATCTGGACAAAACCCTGACCATCGCCGGCAAGAAAAAAGGAGAGGAGGCTGTTTCCCTTTATCTTTCCGCCGCCGATCTGGCCTGGCAGCAAGGTGACAGTCTGAAAGCCCGCACGCTGGTTGACTCTCTGGATCTGGATAGTGCTCGTCCCGCACAGCAAATTTTTGCCAATACCTTGCTGGCCGAGATGGCACTGGCGCGCAAACAGCCGGAAATGGCATTACAGCTGTTACAAGCACCAGTCTTCGAGCGCCTGCCCGAACTGCCCGCCAGCCAACAGGCACGTAGCCAGGAAGTCAATGCCCGCGCCCTGGAAGCCACTGGTCAGTTACTGTCGGCAGTGCGCGAACGTATTTTCATCGCCGGCCTGCTGGTTGATGGTGCGGCCCACTCCAACCTAGAAAGTACCTGGTCACTGGTTAGCCGCTTGCAACCTCCTGTAGACAGCCAGGCGCATGAAAACGAACTGAACGGCTGGCTAGCCCTGTCCGATCTGGTTCGGAGCAATAGCTCACTGGCGCAAAAACAACAAGGACTGCAAGAGTGGATCAGCAATAACCCGCAGCACCCTGCTGCCCTGCAACTGCCTGCCGAGCTGAAACAGCTGCTGGCCTTGCAACCACAGCCTCTGGAGCGGATTGCACTTCTGCTGCCCAGCCACGACCGCAATCAGAATGTAGTCAACGCCCTGCGCAATGGTTTTCTGGCTCGTTATTACCAAAGCAAGCAAGCCGGCCAGGCTGTCCCTGAACTGCTGTTTTATGACAGCAGTCAGCTCTCCGGGCTCGGCGAGTTCTATCAGCAACTGAAACAGGATCGCGTCGACCTGTTGATCGGCCCATGGGAAAAAAACCTGGTCCATCAACTGGCCGAACAAACCAATCTGCCTGTCACGACCCTGGCTCTGAACTACGCTGATCACAGCACACAAACTGCAAATAATCTTTATCAGTTTGGCCTGGCAGCCGAAGATGAAGCCCGAATGGTCGCCGACCGTGCCTGGGCCGACGGCATGCGTAGCGTAATTGTGCTGGTCCAGTCCGGTGACTGGGGCCGTCGCGTACAAACAGCCTTTACCGGGCACTGGCAACAACTGGGTGGCGAGGTAAAAGACAGTATTTATCTGGCTCAGCCGGTTGAGCTGGCCCAGCAACTGGGCAATGCCCTGCGCTTGCGTGACAGCGAAGCACGTGCCAAACAGCTGGCCGACACGCTGGAAACCCGTATTCACAGCCAGCCCGCACGCCGTCGTGATGTCGACTTTGTCTTTCTGGCAGCCCCTACCTCCCTGGCACGTCAGGTGCGCCCCACACTGATCTTTCAATACGCTGGCGACCTGCCCGTATACGCAACTTCCGCAGTCAATCCCGGCAGCCACGAGCCCGGCCTGCTGCACGATCTGGACGGCATCAGGTTTACCGAGGCGCCCTGGCTGCTCAATACTGCCGACCCGCTCAAACAGGATATTGTCAACCGCTGGCCTGAAGCCGCCGGCCTGATGGGCCGCTTTTATGCCATGGGAGCCGATGCCTACCAGCTAGCTACCCAGTTGCAGTTACTACAGGCATTGCCCAATACCAGCACTAACGGTCTGACCGGACACATGCAACTTGATGCACAAAACAAGGTCGAACGCCGGACTGGTTGGGCACAATATGTAAACGGTCAGCTCGAGGTACTGCCCTGACTCGTCAGCGTGGTCTGCAAGCCGAGCAATGGGCGCAAGAATACCTTGCCGGGCAAGGCTTGCAACTGATAGCACGCAACTGGTACTGCCGCTTTGGCGAGCTGGACCTGGTCATGCTTGAACAATCCACTCTGGTTTTTATAGAAGTGCGTTACCGTAGCTCCACCCGGTTCGGTGGAGCGCTAGAAAGCATCACCCCGGACAAGCAAGAAAAAATTATGCTCGCTGCACAAAGCTTTCTGCAACAGCATCAGCAATGGCAAAATAACGCTTGCCGTTTCGATGTGGTTGCCATCAATGACAATCCGGATCATTCCCGGGACTTCCAGTGGCTACAGCATGCCTTTATGCTGTAAGCACAGGTTTCCGACACAGTTATAGGTACATCATGCAAAATAGAATTCAGCAAATGTTCCAGGCCAGCATAGACACCAAGCAGCAGGCCATACAAGTTTTGCCGGCGGCCATTGAGCAAGCCAGTCTGCTGATGGTTCACGCACTACTCAGTGACGGCAAGATTCTCAGCTGTGGCAACGGCGGTTCCGCTGGTGATGCTCAGCATTTCTCTTCAGAAATGCTGAACCGCTTCGAGCGCGAACGTCCCAGTCTGCCGGCACTGGCGCTGACTACCGACAGTTCGACCATTACCTCCATTGCCAACGACTACAGCTACGAAGAAGTGTTCTCCAAACAGATTCGCGCTCTTGGCCAGGATGGTGACGTGTTGCTGGCCATTTCCACCAGCGGCAATTCGGCCAACGTGGTCCAGGCCATCCATGCCGCCCACGACCGCGGCATGAAGGTTGTTGCCCTGACCGGTCGTGACGGCGGAGCCATGGCTCCCCTGCTGCAACCTGACGATGTCGAAATCCGCGTGCCTTCCAGCGTGACCGCACGTGTACAGGAAGTTCATCTACTGGTCATCCACTGCCTGTGTGACCTGATTGACCGCCAACTGTTCGGGAGTGAAGAATGATCCGTAAAACCACAGTTCTGCTGCTTGCTGCCCTGCTCCTTGCCGGTTGCGGCGCCAGAAGTGCAGGCAACAAGATTGATGATCAGGTTATCCATCCCAACGTTAACCGCGCCATCAAGGATGCCCACCCGGACCTCAGTTCTCCAACAACCCATACAGTGGTGACCAGCTATAACGGCGTCATCCTGATTGCCGGAGAAACCCCAAGGGAAGACCTGAGACAAATCGCTACCCGGGCTGCGCAAAGCGTTGACGGAGTCAAGGTGGTACATAACGAACTGCGGGTGGCTTATCCCACACCGATCAACATTCGAGCCAACGACAGCCTGTTAACCACCAAAGTCAAAGCCCGCCTGACTGCAGAAACTGACGTACCATCTACCAAAGTGAAAGTAGTTACGGTAAATGGTGTAGTCTACCTGCTTGGCATTGTTAGCCGAACCGAAGCCGACAACATCACCTATGCAGTGCGTCAGGTTGGCGGCGTACAGAAAATTGTTCGCCTGTTCGAATACATCAACTGATTCCGCTCGCACATAAAAAACCCCTTGCACTTAGCGCGCAAGGGGCTTTTTTTATTTGACGATCCGTAAACCTGGACGCCCGCCCGGCTTGGATGGCGGCTGACTTTCTTCTTCCATGCCTTTAGCGTCGTCTTTGACCAGCGCAGGGCTACCAACCCCTTCTGCCAAGTCCTCAGGCGGCTCCTCAGGATCAAAGAACATGCCTTGCCCATTCTCCTGAGCATACACCGCCAGTATCGCATACAAGGGCACAAACAACTGGTGAGGCACTCCGGCAAAACGAGCTTCAAAGCTGACAGCTTCGTTACCCATGGAAAAATGCCTGACTGCCGAGGGCGACAAGTTAAGAACCAGCTGCCCGTGCTCGGCGAAGCCCTCAGGAACCACAACGCCCGGCGCTTCTGCTGCAACCAGCATGTATGGCGTGCACTCGTTATCAACAATCCACTCGTACAACGCACGCATTATGTAAGGTTTGCTCGGGGTCATGACCGGGTCTCCTTGCATCAGGTCCGCATCAGTCGCTCGGCTTCACTCAGGCTAGCCTGAAACTCCGGCCTGGCAAAGTTGCGGCTCATATAGTCCAGTAAAGGCTGAGCGGCACGCGGCAGCTCGATACCCAGTGCTGGCAAGCGCCACAGCAACGGCAACAGGCAACAATCGACCAATGTGTAATCTTCGCTCATAAAGTAAGGCATGCTGGCAAAAACAGGCGCAACACCGATCAGGCTTTCGCGCAGCTCTTTACGGGCCTTGGCACGGGCCGCGTCTTTAGTTTTTTTATCCAGAATAAGGTCTGCCAGCGTACACCAGTCTTTCTGGACACGGTAGGCAAGCATACGGGTATTGGCGCGTGCAACCGGATAGGCTGGCAGCAAAGGCGGGTGTGGATAACGCTCGTCCAGATACTCCAGAATAATCATGGAGTCATAGAGGGCCAGATCACGATCAACCAGAGTCGGAACAGTACCGTAAGGGTTAACCTCGCCGAGATGCTCGGGATATTCACCTTCCTGCACATCAATCAGGTCGGCCGCCACATCCTTTTCGGCCAGAACCAGTCGCACACGGTGCGAATACTGGCATAGGGGATCGGAATAGCAACCCAATCTGTTGGGTACAGCCATAGCTTACCTCCTGTAAGTTGAAGCACTCTTGCAGCTGATCCGGCCAGCGGGCCGGCAGTGACCAGCATGGCAGCCGGTCCGGGGCATAGAGCGCAGAAAACGCACGCGCCCGGAAGGGCGCGTGCGTCGGTTGTCAGAAATAACCGGCAACCTTATTTAACGTCTTTCCAGTACTCGCGCTTCAGCAGGTAAGCAAAGACAAAGAACACAACCAGGAACAGCAGTACATAAGTACCGATGCGCTGGCTCTTGAGCTTGACCGGGTTGGCCGAGTACTCAAGGAAGGTTACCAGATTCTGCACAGTTTGATCGAACTCCTGCTCGCTCATGCTACCGGTACCCTTTTCCAGCACCAGCTGATCACAGGCCTCTTCGGTAATTGGTGCGCCAGTCAGCGGATCAAAAACCTTCTTGCCGTTTTCAACCAT